>NZ_JBTOLW010000030.1:0-49954 GCF_054552115.1 Pseudohaliea sp.
GCAAGCCGTTTTCGATTAATCTGGCTGGTCCTACCACCTACAAAAGAGCCCCGCACCCGCGGGGCTTTTTTGTAGGTGGTTGAATCCCGGGCAGGAGAACTGTCTTCGACAAATTGCGCAGCAGTTTGAACGAGCGCCGCAGGCGCGCAGCCCACACCCTGCGCACGATTTCCCTGGCCCGCTCACCAGCCGGGCCTCGAGACAGACTAGCCTTGTCCGCTGCGACTGTGCTATCAAACCGGAAAGAAAAAAGCGCTGCCGCGGCCCGGTCGTTCCCGGATCGCGCGTGGGCGAGGCCGATCGGGATCGATGCATTGCCAGTGAAGGGGGCCTTCACACGGGTGGGCCAGATGCCGGATCAACCCCCAGCAACCGTGTCCGGGCGTCCCGGCCACGCCGCCCAGGAAGCCCCCGGATGCAAGCTCCCGCCCGCCCCGAGACCGAAGCCGAGCGCCTGGCGGCCCTGCTGGACTGCCGGCTGCTCGACACCCCCGACGAGGAGTGCTTCGACCGGCTGACGCGGCTGGCCCGCGCGACCTTCGGCACGCCCATTGCGCTGATCTCCCTGGTCGATGCGGAGCGCCAGTGGTTCAAGTCCCGCCAGGGCCTCGAGACCCGCGAGTTCCCCCGCGATGTCTCCTTCTGCGGCCACGCGATTCTCGGCGACGACATTTTCCAGGTGCCCGACGCCAGCCTCGACCCGCGTTTCCAGGACAACCCGCTGGTCACCGGCGAGCCGCGGATCCGCTTTTACGCCGGCGCTCCCCTGGCCACCCGGGAGGGGCATCGCATCGGTACGCTGTGCCTCATCGATACGGCCCCGCGACGGCTCGACGATGACGGGCTCGCCCGGCTGCGCGACCTCGCCGCCTGCGTGGAGACGGAGCTGGAGCTGCGCCGGCAGGAACTGCACAGCGAGGCGCTCGCCCTGCTGGCGCGGATCGCCGCCCAGGAGACCGCGGATACGCCGCGGGCCCTGCGCGAGGCCCTGAAGCTCGCTTGCAGCTACCTCGACATGCCGCTCGGCGTCATCAGCCGTGGCGCGGGCGATGACTACCAGGTCCAGCTGCACGTCTCTCCCCCGGACATGCTGCGTGAGCAGCAGCGCTGCCCGCTGGCGCGTACCTACTGCAGTCTCGCCCTGGCGGCGAAGGACGTACTGGCCATCGGCCGGGTCACCGGCAGTGAATATGAGGGGCACCCCTGCCACGAGACCTTCGGCCTCGAAAGCTATATCGGCGTGCCCATTTCCATCCTGGACGAACCCTACGGCACCCTGGGCTTTGCGGCCTTTGAGCCGCGCGACCCGGACGTGTTCAGCCGTTCCGAGCGGGAGTTCGTCCGCCTGCTCGGCCGCTGGGTGGCGAGGACGCTGCAGCGCTGGCAGCTGGATGAATCGCTGCAGCAGAGCGAGGCCCGCCTGCGCCGGCTCTTCGAGCTGTCGCCGGTGGGCATCGCCCTCAACGATTTCGAGACCGGGGACGTCATCGAGGCCAACGACGCCCTGATCAACGCCACCGGTTACACGCGCGAGGAGTTCTTCGCCCTTCGTTACCGGGACCTGACGCCCACCTATTACGCGGAGGAGCGGGAAGAGGCCTTGAAGGCCCTGGAAACGACGGGCCGCTATGGTCCCTGGGAAAAGGAGTACATCGGCAAGGACGGCCAGCCCTTTCCGATCGTGTCCAAGGGGGTGCTGTTGCGCGACCCCTCCGGCCGGCGCCTGATCTGGTCCATCGTCGAGGACGTAACGGATCAACGGCGCGCGGAGGAGAAGCTGCGCGCGTCGGCCACTTTCCTCGAGAGCATCGTCGAGAACATGCCGGCCATGATCTTCCTGAAGCACGCCGCCGACCTTAGCTTCGCCCTGCTGAACCGCGCCGGCGAGGAACTGCTGGGCCGCTCCCGGACCGAACTGATCGGCCGCAGTGATTTCAATTTCTTCCCGCAGCAACAGGCGGAGTTCTTCAGCCGCCAGGACCGCCTGGTACTGGAGAGCGCGGACGTCGTGGACATCCCCCGGGAGCCGATCGAAACCACCGCGGGGACCCGGATCCTCCACACCCGGAAGCTGGCGCTGCGCGACGCCCGGGGCGAGCCGGAATATCTCCTTGGCATTTCCCAGGACATTACCGAGCGCGTGCAGGCGGAGGCGGCGCTGCTCGCCGCCCGGGACGAGGCCGAGCGCGCCAACCGCGCCAAGTCGGAGTTCCTCTCCGTCATGAGCCACGAGCTGCGCACCCCCATGAACGCGATTATCGGCTTCGGCCAGCTGCTCGACTATGACGAGGGCCTGAGCGCGGATCACCGGGAGAATGTGCGCGAGATCCTCAAGGCGGGCGAGCACCTGCTGCAGCTCATCAACGAGGTGCTGGACCTGGCCAGGGTGGAGTCCGGCACGGTCAAGCTGTCGCTGGAGCCGGTAGCGGTCGGCCCCCTGGTCGAGGAGTGCCTGGGCCTTGTCGTCACCCTGGCCGAGCAGCGCGGCATCGATGTCCGCCTTGACGACCCGGGCCCCGTCCAGGTCCTGGCCGACCGCACCCGCCTGAAACAGGCCCTGCTCAACCTGCTCTCCAACGCCATCAAGTACAACCACGAGGGGGGGCGGGTGCGGGTCGCCGTGGAAGCCGGGGCCGGGGAAGCGCTCCGCATCGTGGTGGCCGACACCGGTCCCGGCATTGCCGCAGACAAGCTCGACGGGCTGTTCAGGCCCTTCAACCGCCTCGATGCCGAGCACAGCGACATCGAGGGTACGGGCATTGGCCTGGCGCTGACCCGGCGGATCGTCGAGCTGATGGCGGGCACCGTCGGCGTCGAGAGCGAGCCCGGGGTGGGAAGCCGCTTCCGCATCGAACTGCCCGCCGCGTCGCCGGCGGCCGCCAGCCCCGGGCCCTCAGGCGATGCCACGACCGCCGCGGTCCCGGGTCCGGCACAGGACAGCGCGCAGGAGCAGCGCCGCAGTGTTCTCTACATCGAGGACAACCCCGCGAACCTCAGGCTCATGGAGCAGATCCTCGCCCGGCGGGGGGACGTGCACCTGCTGACGGCCCACACGCCCGGCCTCGGGATCGAGCTGGCCATGGCCTGGGAGCCGCAGCTGATCCTGCTGGACATCAACCTGCCGGGCATGGACGGCTACGAGGTACTGAAGGTGCTCGGAGCCGAGGAGCGCACCCGGCGCATCCCCGTGGTCGCCGTCACCGCCAACGCCATGCCGCGCGACATCGAGCGGGGCAGGCAGGCCGGCTTCGTCGACTACCTGCCGAAGCCGCTGGCGATTCCACAGCTTAACGCTCTGCTGGACCGGCTCCTGAGCCGGGCCGCGGAGCCCTAGCGGGCCGGGGGCAGGGAGATGCGTCGCCGAATTCCGCGGCCGATGACCGAGGCGCAGCTGCGCCGCTCCATCTACGGCACGGTGCTGCTGACCGTGCTGGTGCCACCCTTCCTGGGCGGTTCGCTGATGGGTTTTGCCGGTTTCTACCCCATGCCGGAGTTCTACCACGCCTTCCTCCACCTGACCGGCGCCTACTTTGCCCTGGTGCTCGCCACCGCGCTGGCGCTGACGCCGCGGGCGCTGCGCTTCGTCCTGGCCACGGCCGAGCTGCCGGCGGCGCAGGCCCGGGCGAGGACCCGCTGGCTGCTTGCGCGGGTGCCCTGGCTGCTGCTGTGCCTGGTTACCGCCTATTCGGTCATCGGTGTCATCACGGTCGACTGGTCGCTGGCGGACCTGGGCTACGCCAGCTACAGCCTGCAGGAGCACCTGCTCCACCAGGCCGGTCTCGTCCCCGTGCTGCTGGTCACGATCTTCCCCGTCTATTCCTACTTCACGGACAGCCTGGGCCGCTACCTCGCCCCGCGCGGCATCCGCGTCAATGCCGCGCCACTGTGGGTCAAGCTGCTCATGCTCGGTATCGTCACGCCGCTGCTCATCGACACCCTGCTGGTGGGCTATTTCTACAACCACACGGGCTATTTCGAGGCGGAAACGCTGGCTATCTGGCTCACGCTGCTGCTGCTCGCCGCGGGTGGGACCCTGCTGGCCATGGACAGTTTCCGGCAGGCGCTGGCGCCGCTGCGCGCCTTCGTGCAGGAAGCCACGAGCGCCGGCCCGCCGGAGGCCATGCCGCCACCGCTGTCGCTGGACGAGCTCGGCCTGCTCTCCGCCCGGCTGGGGGACATCACCCGCTCCCTGCGCCTGAGCGAGGCCAAGCTGAACGAGGCACAGCGCCTGGCGCGAGTCGGCAACTGGGAGTTGGACCTGCGCAGCGGGAGCCTGTCCTGGTCCGACGAGGTCTTCCGCCTCTTCGAGATCGACCGGGACGGGTTTGCCGCCAGCTACGAGGCCTTCCTCGCCGCCATCCACCCGGACGACCGCGCGCTGGTGGACGCCCGCTACCGGCGGTCGCTGGAGGAGCGAGAGCCCTACACGGTGGTCCACCGCCTGCTCATGCCGGACGGGCGCATCAAGTGGGTGGAAGAGCGCTGCTCGACCGACTTCGCCGCGGACGGCACGCCGCTCGTTTCCCGCGGTACCGTGCAGGACGTCACGGAAAGGTACGAGCTGGAGCAGCAGCTGCGCCAGCTGAACGAGCGCCTCGAGCAGCGCGTCGCCTACCGAACGGCCGAGCTGCAGGAGCAGAACGAGCGCAACGAGGCCGTGCTCAGGACCACGCCGGACGGCTTCTTCGCCGCCGACAGCGAGGGCCGGCTCACCTACGTCAACCCGGCCTTCTGCCGCTTGCTGGGCTACACGGAAGAGGAAATGGCGGCGCTGTCGGTCGTGGACATCGAGGCCATCGAAACGTCGGCCGGGGTGGCCAAGCACATGGCCAGGATCGAGCGGCTGGGCTACGACCGCTTCGAGACCCGGCACCGTCGCAAGGATGGCACGGAGATCGATGTCGAGGTCTCGGTGAGTTTCGTCAGCGCCGGTGGCTACCCCTCGTTCTTCACCTTCGTGCGCGATATCAGCGAACGCAAGCGGAGCGAAGAGGCGATCAGGCTGGCCCGGGAAGAGGCGGAGCGAGCGAACGCGGCAAAGACGGATTTCCTGTCGCGCATGAGCCACGAACTGCGCACGCCGCTGAACGCAATTCTCGGCTTCGGCCAGCTGCTTGAGAGCGACAGCGAACGCCCCCTCGACGCGGTGCAGGCGGAGCAGGTCGGCGAGATGGTGCAGGCGGGGGAGCACCTGCTGGCGCTGGTCAACGAAGTACTGAACCTGAGCCGGATCGAGCGCGGGGAACAGGAAAGCCGCTCCGAGGCGCTCTCCGCGGCGCCGCTGGTCGCGCAGTGCCTCCGGCAGCTGGAGCCCCTGGCGGCGCAGCGCAGTATCACCCTCGATGCGCAGCTGTCCGAGGACTGCTGCCGGGTGCTGGCCGACCCCATGCGGCTGCGGCAGGTGCTGCTCAACCTGCTTTCCAATGCCATCAAGTACAATCGCGACGGTGGCACCGTCCGGGTCTTCTGCTCGGTCGCCGGAAGTGGGGTGGCCAGGATCAGCGTGGAGGATTCGGGCCCCGGTATCACGGCGGAGAACGAGGCGCGGATCTTCCTGCCCTTCGAGCGGCTGGAAACTGCCTACGAGGGGGTGGAGGGCACCGGTATCGGCCTCGCCGTCGTGAAGATGCTGATCGAGGGCATGGGCGGCCGGGTGGGCGTTGACAGCACGGTCGGCAGCGGCAGCACCTTCTGGTTCGAGCTGCCGGCGGCGTAGCTTTCCCGTCCACGGCAGCTGTGTCATCTTGCGGTGTCATGGACACGCATCCCGCTCCCGCCGGCGCGGCCCGCTGTGCGCTCGCAATGCTCGCCTGCCTGCTACCGGCCCTGGCGGGCGCGGCGCACCCGAACAACTCCATCGCGCCCCGCATCCCGCCGGCAACCCCCTACGGCTATAACATCAGCCTGAGTAACGACCCCCGGCGACGCGACGGCGAGCGGGCCCCGGTGCCTGCCGAAACGCCACTACCGCTCATGGACTATCACGCCACCGAGGCGCAAGCCGGTGCCTATACGGCGGCGCTCATCGAGCCGGCCGGTGATCTCGGACGCGCCCTGCAGGCCCGCGGCGACCACCGCGAGGCGCTGCCGTACCTGAGGCGCGCCATCCACCTGGCGCGGGTCAACGAGGGGCTGGCGACGCCGACCCAGCTGCCGCTGCTGGAGCGGGTGCTGGCCAGCCAGCTCGCCCTCGGCGACCGCGATGGGGCGGCCGGGACGCAGCGCTACCTGCTGCGCCTGCGTCTCGCGAATGCGCCGGATGAGGCCGCACGACAGGCGGCGGTGGCGGAATACGCGGACTGGCAGCGGGGACGCTACCTCGCCCGCGAGGGGTTCGAGACCTACCGCTTCCTGGTCGACCTGCGGGCCGTGAACGAGCGTGAGCTCGAGCGGCTTGAGGCCGCGGAAGCGGCCGGGACGCCCGCGGCGGACCTGGCCCGGCTGCCCTACCTGCGCGACATGCTGCGCACCGAGTACCTGGTCTCGCGCTACGAGGGAGAGCGCAAGGAGACCATCCGCATGCGCGCCGGTTCCTCGGCGAACCGGAGCTATGCGCCCTCGCAGAGCCTGGAGGCCGAGGACTTCCGCCTTCTGCGCAAGTACAACTACCGCGGGGGGCGGCAACTCGCCGAGCGCATCATCGAGATCCACCGCGCGCAGCCGGAGCCGGACCGCGCCGCGCTCGCCCGAGCCCTGCTGGACCTCGGCGACTGGCACCTCTGGTGGCACCAGCCCGGCTCGGCCCTGCGCAGCTACCGCGAAGCCTGGAACCTCTACGCGAACGACGGCGACCCGGCGACCGATCCCGCCGCGCTGTTTCCCGCCCCGAGGGAACTGCCGGTCGCCTCACCCTTCTTCACGGCGGCGCCGCCGCCGGACGAGCACCTCGAGCCCGCCGAGGGGCAGGCCCGTTTCAAGGTCAACCGGCTGGGGCAGGCTCGGGACGTGGAACTCGCCGTGCTCGAGGCCCGCGACGCGGAGGCGGCACGCACCGCGCTCTACCGCATGCTGAAGGAATTCCGCTTCCGGCCGGTGCTGCGCGGGGGCGACGCGGTCGAGAGCGGCGAGCTCACGCGCCGCTACAGCTATCGCTACTGAGCAGCCGAACGGGAGGGCGACTCGACGCAGCGCCGGCGCCCGCACTCCCGGCTCAGCCTGGCGGCGGGGAGGCCGATAGCGCCGCGCCGCGCCCCCTTGCCTCGTCCACGAAGAACAGCGCTGCCATACCGGCCAGGAACAGGGCGAGGGTGGAGAGCAACGCCAGCCGGTGGTCGCCGCCGCTGAGGCGCCCGACCAGGCCGTAGCTGAGTGGGCCGATGATGGCCGCCGCACGCCCGGCCAGCCCCCACAGGCCAAAAATCTCCGCGTTCCGTGTCTGCGGTGTCAACTGGCCGACCAGTGCCCGGCCGCCGGCCTGCGTTGAGCCCATGGCCAGGCCCATGAGGTTTCCCGCCAGCCAGAGGTCGGCGGGGCTGCTGGCGAAGTAAGTCCAGCCGATCGCGGCGACCCACAGAAGCAGCGCCCCGGTCAGACTGCGCACGGAGCCGAAACGGTCCTGTGCGAAGCCGAATACGAAGGCGCCCAGGGCTGCGGTCAGGTTGACCACCATGATCAGCAGGATGAGCTGCTGGCTGCTGAAGCCCATGACTTCCTGCGCGTAGATCGCGGCGATGACGACGACGGTTGCCACGCCGGACTGGAACAGCGTCAGGCAAAGCAGAAAGCGGAACAGGTCCGGCAGCTCCGCGGCCCGGGCCAGCGTCTGCCGTACCCGCTCGAAGCCGAGCCGCGCCCATGAGCGCCCCGGCGGCTGGGGCCTTGGCTTCGCGCGTTCCCGGAGCCAGAGGAAGGTCGGTGCAGCGGTGACCGCGAAGATCGCGGCGGTGATCAGCAGTGCGACGGGCACGTAGTCAGCGGGGCCTTGGCCGCGGGCGTCCGCCCAGCTGATCCAGGCGAGGCAGCAGCAGAGCGTCAGCAGGCCACCGAAATAGCCGATGCTCCAGCCGAAGCCCGAGATGCGCCCCATGCGGTCGGCGTCGGCAAGCTCCGGAAGGAAGGCCGCGATCAGGTTCTCGCCGCAGGCAAAAGCCACTGCCGACAGCACGACGAGGGTCATGGCAAGCGCGACCTCCCCCGGTCCCGCGACGCCGAGCAGCGCGGTGGCCGCCACGCAGGTCGCGGTGGTGATCAGCAGAAAGGGTTTCTTGGTCGCCCGGATGTCTGCGATGGACCCGATCACCGGCCCGGCGAGGAGGACAAGCAGGTTGGCGGTACCGATGGCAAGGGCCCACAGCAGCGTCGCAATGCCCGGTGTTTGACGCTCCAGATCGGCCGCCACCACCGCCACGAAGTAGGCGCTGTAAACGGTGGTGAGGACGACGGTCGCGTAGCCGGAGTTGGCGAAATCGTAAAGGGCCCAGGCCACCAGCTCACGGCGGCCGGCGCTTCCGCTGACCCGTGCCCTGTTGCCGTCCCCCGCGGGCGCGCTCACCCTGACTCCGCGGGCGGGGCCTGACACGGCATGGTCAGGCGGGCTACTATCAATGGCAGGCCCAGCGGGGCAGCAAGCGAGGTCGGAGCCATGGGCGAGGGGCTGCGGCGGCTGAAGTTGAGAGCTGCCGATGCACTGATGGCGGCGATACCGCGGCCGGTACCGTCACGGGCCGCCCTGCAGAACTGTAAGCTCATCTCTCACCGCGGCGAACACGACAACGTCGACGTGAAGGAAAATACCCTGCCGGCCTTCGACCGGGCAAGGGCGGCTGGGGTCTGGGGCATCGAGTGCGATATCCGCTGGACCGCGGACCTGGTGCCGGTCGTGTGCCACGACACATCGGCGCAGCGGGTGTTCGGCCATCCCGCGGTGATCGCTGCGCTGGCCTTCGAAGAACTCCGCGCCGAGCTGCCGCTGATCCCCTCCCTGGCCGAGGTGATCGAGGCCACCGGCGGCGAGACGCACCTAATGCTCGAGCTCAAGGCCGAGCCCTTCCCCGATCCGGAGCGGCAGCGGGCGGTCCTGGCGCGCACGCTCGCTGCGCTGACTCCCGGGGTGGACTACCATGTGCTCGGCCTCGATCCGCAGGTCTTCGACCTGGTGCCTTTCCTGCCCCGGCGATACTGCATTACCGTTGCTGAAGAGAACGTCGAGGCGCTGTGTCGCGTCTGCCTGGAGGCCGGCTACGGCGGCCTCGGCGGCCATTTCCTGCTGCTGGGCCGGGGGGTGCAGCAACGCCTGCAGCCGGGGGGCCAGGTTCTCGGTACCGGCTTTGTCGGTTCCCGCAACTGCCTGTTCCGGGAGCTCAACCGCGGGGTGGAATGGGTCTTCAGCAATGATGCCGCCCGGCTCCAGGCCATCCGCGACCGCCACCTCGGCGCGCGCTGACCCTGCCGCGGCGCTCCCGGTGGGATTTCTCCATGGCTGCAGGCGTTCCCACTATGCAGTGCCGCCTGCTGCCGGGCTCTTCAACGACGGGTGCCGTGTACGACCAGGTAGTCTCTCGGCACGGTAATCCCGAGTTCATCCCTGAACTGCTCGTGGAAGGCGATGAAGTCGGATTCGAACTGCTGCCGGCGCTCGGTGTCGAGGCTGCCTGCGAGGGCCTGTACGGGGCCATAACCATCGACAAAGGTCCGCCAGGCGGCCTCGCCATCGGGTTCCCGGTAATAGGAGGTGCCGCGTTCAAAGCGCAGCTCGAAATCATTGCCCAGGAGTTCCACCAGCCGCTCCCTGTTTCCCCACGAAAAAGGTGAGGCGGGTGGCTGGCCCTCGGGCGGCGGCATGTGCTGCCTGATCACCTTGAACATTTCGAAGACGTTACCGTCCGCTGTCCAGACCGTCAGTACCAGCTTTCTGCCCGGTCGCAGGACGCGGGCCATTTCGGCGACGGCATCTCGGGGCCGGAGGGTGAACATAACGCCGAAGGTGGAGATGACCGCATCGAAAGATCCGCCAGGGAAGGGGAGTGCCTCCGCGTCACCGTCCACAAAAGGAACGGCGAGACGCCGCGCATGTGCGAGTTCGCGCGCGGAGGCCAGCATGTCCGGTGCGAAGTCGGCACCGGTGACCGAATAGCCTCTGTCGGCGAGTCTTCGCGCCGTCCAGCCGGTCCCCGTCGCCAGGTCAAGGATGCGCATCCGCCCGGTCGGCTCCAGTCTATTGATGGCATGCTCAATGGCATCGAGGATGCCGCGACTGATCTCGTCATAGGCGCCGCCGCCTCTCGACCAGGTGGCCGACGAATTCTCGTTGTGGGGGCGCAGCGTCTGTTGAAGATTTTCCCCTGCAAGTGTCATGAGGTACCTCCGCGCGCATCGCGCTCTGTGCCGGTGGGAGTGGGACGAGCGCCGTGCCCGTCCGTGTTCAACCTCGCAGACGCGTTCTCGCGGCGACCAGTGCAGAAAATGCACCGGGCGTGGAAATAGTGGCTTTCAGATGGCAGTGTCGGCGCATGGGCCAGGTGGCCCGGGTGGTTCATTGGTGGCCCGGCGCTGCCTCGCACAAGGCACGGACAACGGGAGGTCGGCGTATGGCAGGCTTCACGGGGTATGGCCAGTTCTGCCCGGTGGCGAAGGCTTCGGAGATTCTCGCGAAACGCTGGACGCCACTGATCGTGCGCGAACTGCTCAGCGGATCCGCCGGATTCAACGAGATACATCGCGGTGTCCCCCTGATGTCGCGCCCGTTGCTGTCGCGGCGCTTGCGGGAACTGACCGGCGAGGGCGTGGTGCAGCATACGGCTGCCGGCATCTATCAGCTCACGGAAGCGGGCCATGCCCTGGAACCCGTCATCCGCGCCATGGGCCTATGGGGTCAGCGTTGGGTTGAAAGCGAAATCAACGGCTCCGACTGGGATGCTGGCGTACTCATGTGGGACATGCGCCGTCGTATCGATACCGATGCCCTGCCGGCGGGGCGGACGGTGCTGCAGTTCGATTTCCGGGACGCACCCGAGGAAATGCGCTGGTGGTGGCTGCTGATCCAGGGCGGGGAGGTGGATCTGTGCGTCTCCGACCCCGGCTATGAGGTCGACCTGTTCGTTATCACCCGGGTGCGGGTCCTCGGGCCGATATGGATTGGCAAGCGGGCGCTTGCGCCGGCGCTCGAGCGGGACGAGCTTCGCCTCCACGGCCGCGTCGATCTAGCCAGCTCCATCAGCCGGTGGCTGATGCTTTCGACCCTCGCCGAATAGCCGCGTCTGCCGAAACGGGAATCGCTGGGAGCAGTCCGAGCATCGGCAAGGCCGTCACGCTGCGAGCGAGTGCGGCTGTGACAGGGGCCGGCAGCGGCGCTTCAGCCTGCTGCGGCGCTGAGGAACGGCCCGTCGACGCAGAGCCGGCGGCCGTCCGGCGCCGCACAGGCGCCGCAGATGCCCACGCCGCACTTGGTCAGGTAGTCGATCGCGCTGAAGATCTGTGAAGGCCGGCAGAACTCGCGCTGTACGGCCTCGGCCGCATGCACCATCGGCGCGGGACCACAGTTGTAGAACACCAGCCGTTCGTGTTCCGCCGGGGTCATGGCTTCGAGGCGCTCACGCAGCAGCTCCGTGACCCGGCCGTGGAAGCCGGCGCTGCCGTCGTCCGTGGAGACGTGCACCTGGGCCACCGCGCGGCATTCCTCGAGGTAGTAGAGGCGTTCGGCGCTGCGCGCGCCGGTGAAGACTTCCGCGTTGCCGAAGTCCCGGGCGAGCTGGTAAACGGCGGCGAGGCCGGTGCCGCCGGCGACGGCCATGATGTGCGCGTCCTCCGGCGGGTCCGCGGGGATGCCGTGGGGGCCGCGGACATAGGCCTCGGTGCCCACGGGCAGCTCCATGAGGGCATGGGTGAACCGGCCCACGTCGATGGCGATGAGGGTGAAGGGGTCGTCGTTCAGGGCCGAGAACGGCTTCTCGCCGAGGCCCGGGATCCACAGGAACACGAACTCGCCGGCCTGCACGTTCACCTTGCGGTCGAAGGTGAGCAGGGCGATGTCGTCGCAGACCCGCGTATTGTCCACCAGGGTCACGGGACGGAAGTGCATGTCGACGTCGTAGCGCACCTGAGCCTCGGCGTGGGCGCCGCCGCCGGCGAGATCGGCGTCCAGGCTGCGGAAGTACTGCTCGATGTCATCGGTGGTCATGCCGGTAAGCGCCGAGCCGATGCCGACCACGGTGGCGCCGGCCTCGCGGGCGGCGCGCACGTCCTCGGCGCTGGAGAGGCCGCCGCAGCCGACGATGGGCAGGTCGCTCACGGCGCGGATCTCGCGCAGGCACTTGAGCGCGATGGGCAGCACGCCCTTGCCGGACATCCCGCCGGCGCCGTTGGACAGCACCGGGTGGCCGTGGGCGCTGGTGTAGCCGGGGCCCACGGTGTTGATGGCGCAGAAGCCGTCGGCGCCCGCCTCCTCGGCGGCCCGGGCGATCGCACCGATGTCCGGCGTATTCGGGGTGAGCTTGGGGATGACCGGCACGTCGACGGCGGCTTTCACCGCGGCGACGATCTCCGCGACCAGCGCCGGGTCCTGGCCCATGGCCATGCCGTAGCCCTTGGCGTGCGGGCAGGAGAGGTTGAGCTCCAGGCCGTCGCAGATCGGGGCCAGCTCGCGGGCGACGGCGACGAATTCCTCGACGGTGCCGCCGAAAATGGACGCCAGGAGGAAGCGGTCGTCCGGCACGGTGAGGCCGGCAAGCACCTCCCGGGAGGCCTCCGGGCCGGGGTTGGTCAGGCCCACGGCGTTGACGAAGCAGCCGGGGGCATACTGGCTGTAGACCGGCTCGCGGTTGCCGGCGCGCGGCACCGGGCCGATGCTCTTGGTGGTGATCACGCCCACCTGCGGCACGTGGTCGAGGAAGTACTGCATGATCGGGCCGGCGGTGGTGACGATGCCCGAGGGGATGGTGAAGGGCCCGGACAGGCGCTTGCCGAAGAACTCTGTAGTCAAGGAAACCCCGCGATAGCTGGCGGTGAGCGGAATGGGGCCATTATACCGCCTGCCGCCGGCCGCGGCAGGCGGACGGGCTCAGACCAGGCGCTCGAAGACGTGGTTGACCTTGCGGCGCTTGCTCGCCAGGCCCAGCTTCTTGCGCGGGCCGGACTTGTCGGTCATCACGAAGCGGTAGGCGATGTCTGTGTGGCGCATGGCGATGCCGTGCACCAACCCGGCCCACCACTCGGGCGGGTGCAGCGTACAGTGGGCGTTCTGGCCGTTGGGCAGGTGCTTCACCGCCGGGTAGCAGGCGACGTTGGCGAACACGAACTTGCGCGCCAGGCTGAACATCTCCTCGATGACCCAGGGCACGTCCGGCTCGGTGATGTGCTCGAGCACGTCGGTGCTGATCACCGCGTCGTAGGGCCGGTCCGGCAGCTCGGCAAAGGGCGCGTGGCCCGGGTCGTAGCAGCGGATCTCGTCGACGCCCCAGTAGTCCTGCAGGCTGCTCACGGTGAGCTGGTTGTCGATGCGCAGGTTGCGCTCGGCGTAGGCCAGGCCCTTGCCGGCGCCGTAGTCGAGGAGGTCCCGGGCGCCGGTGCGGTCGATGAGCGCCTTGATCTCGCGCACGTGGCCCACGAGCATCTTGCCGGGGAAGGTCTCCTCGGCGCTCTTGCCCTCGGCCTGCTCCCCGGCCGTGTGCAGGGTCTCGTACATCTGCACCATGGCGAGGTACTCGGGGCTGGGATTGTCGCGGGTGTAGCGCATGGAACCGGGGTTGTTCCTCGCGGAATGGTGTTGGCCAACGGGAGTCAGCAGCTAGGGTATCACCGGGGGGCGTACCGGAACAGTGTGATCCCGCGTCGGCACTGATTCAGCTGACGCGCACCGGGTAAACTTGATGGCGCTGCCGTCTTCTGTAAAGCTCTCGCTGAACGAAGAAAGTGAGGGGGAGGTTCCAGCCATGCTGCGTTCAATCATCAGGAGTTTACTTGCTGGATCGTTGCTTGCCTGTGCCTCTGCCCTGGTGGCGGCGCAGGATGTATATTATTCGAACAATACGTCCCACTCTGGTGAAATCGCGACTGCGGCCTCGGAGCTCGCCGGTTCGCTGGGCGGGTCGGCCGTCGGCTTTGACGGCAATAGCGGTGCGGAGTGGTCAACGGCCGCAGCCAGCGCCAGCGTAATTCTCCAGGGGCAATCCGCCCAGGTTGCCTCCCTCTCCTCAGCCGAGCGGAGCAATCTGGCCAGTTTCGTCAGTGGTGGTGGCACCCTTCTGTTGCTCAGGTCGCAGGAAAACCTGGACCTGATGAACGAGATCCTCGGTACCTCCATGACAGCGGGAACATCCACGAGCGGTTCCGGCACGCCGGCCATACCGCGGACGGCTGCGGGCGACGCCAGCAGCTTTTCCAGCGCTCCGGCGACGCTGCCTAGCCTCAACGACATGCAGCCGATCAATACAGCGTCCATCCCGCCTTCGGTCCTCAACGCCTATGAACTGACCGGAGCCACCCATGTCGCTTCCGGGGGCCTCGGTGCGGGTTCCGTTACCTATCTGTCCTGGGATTGGTGCTGTGGGGATACGCCTGCGCAGCGCGCAGACTGGGACGCAGGGCTGTTCGCAGCGGCCGGGTTCAGCCCCGCTGAACCGGAGGCGGTCCCGGTGTCCCGGCCACTCGTCACCGTCTCGCTTTGCCTGGCGTTGGCGCTGCTCGGTGCCGGCTATCTGAGGCGCCGCCCCGCCTGAGACCGGCTCGCGCGCTACTGGCGCCTTGCCCGAATGGTCGCCGTGGCTGGCTTCCCGCCCGGCCCTCAGGTCCCGCAGAAGGTCCGCCGGACCTGTTCCTCCGGCCGCGCCGGCCGCGCCAAGTCGGCATCTGCGGGGTCCCAGGTCCAGGGGTTGGCAACCCGCTCTGCCAGGCGCTGGAAGGGCGCGAGGTCGCCGCCCTCGGCGGCCTCGATGGTCGCCTGCACGAGGTGGTTGCGGGGAATGAACACGGGGTTCGCGGCGCGCTGTCGCGAGCGGCGCTGCTCCGGGCTCTCCCCGTCGGCGGTGAGGCGTGCCTGCCAGCGCGGCAGCCAGGCGGCGAGGGTCTCGCCCGGCTGGAACAGCGCCTCAAAGTCCCTGGCCTCCGGCCCGTCGAACTCGGCCAGGTAGCGGAAGGCGAGCGTGAAATCCGCGCCGTCCTCCGCGAGGGCCGCGAAGAACGCCTCTACCAGCCCGTCATCGTCCGGCCGCAGCGCCGCCAGGCCGAGCTTGCGCGCCAGTCCCGCCGCGTGCGCCTCGCCAAACTGCCGTGGGAACGCGCCGAGAGCCTCCTGGGCGAGGGCGATGGCCTCCTCCTGCTGATCGTGCAGTAGCGGCAGCAGCGTCTCTGCGAAGCGGACCAGGTTCCAGTGGGCGATGCCCGGCTGGTTCTGGTAGGCGTAGCGGCCGCCGTGGTCGATAGAGCTGAACACCGTTTCCGGGTGGAAGGCCTCCATGAAGGCGCAGGGCCCGTAGTCCACGGTTTCGCCGCAGAGCAGCATGTTGTCCGTGTTCATGACACCGTGGATGAAGCCCAGCTGCTGCCAGCTGGCGATCAGGCCGGCCTGGCGGGCGATCACTGCCTCGAGGAGGGCGAGTGCCGTGTTGTCGGCACCGGCAAGCGCCGGGTAGTGGCGCTCGATCACGTAGCCGAGGAGTGTCTCCAGCGCCTCCCGGTCGTCGCGCGCGGCGAAATACTGGAAGGTGCCCACGCGGATATGGCTGCTCGCCACCCGGGCCAGCACGGCACCGGGCTCGATGCCGTCGCGCATGACGCGCTCGCCGGTCGTCACCGCCGCGAGGGCGCGGGTGGTGGGGACGCCGAGGGCGTACATGCCCTCGCTCACGAGGTACTCGCGCAGCACGGGCCCGAGGGGCGAGCGGCCGTCGCCGCCGCGGGACCAGGGGGTGGGGCCCGAGCCCTTGAGCTGGATGTCGAAGCGGCGGCCGTCCCGGTCGAGGAGTTCGCCGAGGAGGAGGGCGCGGCCGTCGCCGAGCTGCGGGTTGTACTGGCCGAACTGGTGTCCCGCATAGGCTGCGGCGAGAGGCTCGGCGCCCTCGGGGACGGCATTCCCCGCCACCACGGCAACGCCTGCCGCCGAGGCGAGCCAGTCCGCGTCGATGCCCAGCGCCGCGCAGAGCGGGCGGTTGACGCGGAGGAGCCGCGGCTCACGTACCGGTATCGGGTCCAGGCGGGCGTAGAAGCGTGCCGGCAGCCGGGCGTAGCTGTTGTCGAAGGGCAGGGCGGGTGCGTTCATGCTATGGGTGACTCCTGGCTGGCGGGTGCCGGCGGTGTGGCGCGGCCGGCACCACAGGGGTAACCTTAGCGGCGAAAGTGCTCGCGCGAAAGCGCCGGCGCTCCGGTCAAGTCCCTGTTTTTATTAGGTGATTTTATGAGTGACGGGCAGTCCTGGGACGTTCTCATCCGCAACGCGACGGTCTTCGACGGCAGCGGCGATGCGCCGCGGAAACTCGACCTTGCCCTGCGCAAGGGCCGGATCGCCGCCAAGGGCAGCGCCCTGCCGGCGAATCATGCCGGGCGCGTTGTCGATGCCGGCGGCCTCTGGCTCATGCCCGGCCTGCTCGATATCCACACGCACCTCGACCTGGAGGTGGACCTGGAGCCGACCCTGCCCGAGGTGGTCCGCCATGGCACCACCACGGTGCTCGTGGGCAACTGCAGCCTCGGTACCTGCTTCGGCACCCAGGCCTTCGGCGGGCAGGAGCCGATCATCGACTGTTTCACCCGGGTGGAGAACATCCCCAAGAGCGTGCTGCGCAAGTGCGTGGAGGCCATCACCTGGGACAACACCGGCGATTATCTCGATCACTTCGACGACCTCCCGCTCGGGCCCAACATCGGTGCCTTCGTGCCGCACTCGATGCTGCGCATCGAGGCCATGGGCCTCGCGGACAGCATCAGCCGTGCCCCGACGAGCGCAGAGCTCGCGCGCATGGACGAGCTGCTGGAGAGCGCCATGCGGCAGGGGTATGTCGGCATGAGCACCGATGGCCTGCCCTTCCACTACCTCGCCAACGAGCCGCACACGGACCAGCGCATCCCCACGCAGTTCGCCAGCTTCGGCGAGCTCAGGCGGCTGCTCGCGACCGTGCGCGGCCACGACCGGGTCTGGCAGACCACACCGATCCTGCAGAACCGGGCCACGGCACTGCTCTATTTTGCGCTCACCAGCGGCCGGCTGTTCGGGAAGACGCTCAAGACCTCGGCCCTGTCGGTGATGGAGTTTGCCCTGGCGCCGCGGGCGGCGAAGGCCTTTCTCGGCTTCGCCGGGCTCATGAACAGCCGGCTGTTCAAGGGGAACCTGCACTTCCAGGCCCTCGGCACGAATTTCCGCATCTGGTCCGACGGCATCGTCAGCCCCATGTACGAGGAGCTCGACAGCACCTGCCGGCTCATCGCGAAGGAATACGACGATGTGGCCGGCCGCCGGGCGCTCCTCGACGACCCGGCCTGGGTGGAGGCTTTCCGTGCCGACTGGCACCACGGCCGCCGCGGCCGCAACCTGGCTTATCTCAAGGCAAGGCTCGGCTTTCCGGAGCACATGGTGGTGCGGGAGCTGGACCGGCTGGTCTTCGACGGGGCGCCGGTCCCCGACTGGGACGGCGAGACGCTGCAGGCGGTTTACGAGCGGGTGCTCGCCTACCAGGCGGGTGCCGGCGCTGCGGCGCGCTCCGCGGACGAGGAGGCCGCGCTGGCGGCCTTCCCGAAGCCTCTCGGCGATGACGCCGACTTCATGCTTCACCTGCTGCGCGAATATGACAAGGGCTTCCGCTTCTGGACGGACGTCGGCAACGTGGGCAACCGGGCGACGCTGGACTACCTCCTGCACGAGCGGGCGCTGCCGGGCTTCAACGACTCCGGTGCGCACATCACCAACATGGCCTTCTTCGACGGCAACCTCATGTCCCTGAAGCTGGCGCAGCAGCACGGCCTCGACACCGTGGGCCGCATGGTGCGCCGGCTGACGCGGGAGCCCGCCGAGTTCTTCGGCCTTGACGTGGGCACCCTCGACATCGGTGCGCAGGCCGATATCACCCTGATCGACCCGGAACGCCTTCGCGACTGGGACTGCAACGACACCCGGGAGTACATCTACCGCGACCTTTTCGAGCACCATCAGCTGGTCAACCGCCCGCAGGATATCGTGCGCCAGGTGTTCATACACGGGGAGTCGGTCTGGGAGGACGACGCGTTCACGCCGGTGCTCGGCAGCCGTTCCCTCGGCCGCGCCCTGCGCGCCGCCTGAGCCCCCGCACCGCTGACCGGACAAGGAGAACCGCATGCCTCGCCGCTACCGCACCCTGGCATTCATCCTCGCCCTGGCCGTTCCCTCCGCCTTTGCCGTGGAGCCCGGGGAGGAGGGCATCAGCCGCGTCCTCGCCAGCGGCGAGGTCGATCCGCCGCGCGTTGCACCGCCGCGGGGCGAGGAGGCCCGCGGGCCCTTCCCGCGGCTCACGGTCGCCAACGCCATGCTGGTGGACGGCACCGGCGCGCCGCCGACCGGACCGGTGACCCTTACCATCGAGAACGACACGATCACCCGCATCGCCGGCAGCCGGCCCGCGGATCTCGACGCAGAGGGGGAGGTCATCGATGTGGCCGGGGGCTACGTGCTGCCGGGGCTCATCGATGCCCACGTCCACCTGGGCACCCCGTCGCACGCCGCGGCGGGCGCCCTCACGGACCCGGAGTACGTGCTCAAGCTGTGGCTCGCCCACGGGGTGACCACGGTGCGTGACGTCGGCGCGGTCATGGGCCTGGGCTGGACCCTGGAGCACCGGGAGCGGGCGGCCGCGGGCGAGATCAGCGCGCCGCGGCTGCGCGTGCACGCCATGTTCCCGCCGGAGACGGCCACGGCAGAGGCGGCCCGCGCCTGGGTGAAGGCGGTACGCAAGCGCGGGGCCGATGGCGTGAAGTTCCGCGGTGCCCGGCCGGGCCCCTTCGCCGCCGCCATGGCCGAGGCGAAGCGCCTCGGCATGAAGACCTCCTACCACCACGCGCAGCTTTCCGTGGTGCAGACCAATGTGCTCGACAGCGCGCGCCTCGGCCTCGACAGCATGGAGCACTGGTACGGGCTGCCGGAGGCGATGTTCGAGGACCGGGTGATCCAGGACTACCCCCTCGACTACAACTACGGCAACGAGCAGGACCGCTTCGGCGAGGCCGGCCGGCTCTGGCTGCAGGCGGCGGCGCCGGGCTCGGACACCTGGCAGCGCACCATCGACGAGCTGGTGGGTCTCGACTTCACCCTGTCGCCGACCTTCACCATCTACGAGGCGAGCCGGGACGTGATGCGCGCCCGCAACGCCGACTGGCACGACGCCTACACGATGCCCTACATGGCCCGCGCCTTCGAGCCGAACCCCGAGATCCACGGCTCCTATTTCTTCGACTGGACCACGGCGCACGAGGTCGCCTGGAAGCGCAACTACCGGCGCTGGATGCACTTCGTCAACGATTACAAGAATGCCGGCGGCCGCGTGGTGGCCGGCAGCGACGCGGGTTTTATCTACAAGGTCTACGGTTTCGCCTACATCCGTGAACTCGAGCTCCTGCAGGAGGCCGGCTTCCATCCGCTGGAGGTGCTCCAGGCCGCCACCCTCAACGGCGCCGAGCTGCTCGGTATCGATGACCTCACCGGCACCGTCGAGGTGGGCAAGCGGGCGGACCTGGTGATCGTCGACGAGAACCCGCTGGCCAATTTCAAGCTCCTCTACGGAACGGGACATCGTCGGCTGAACCGGGAGACGGGAGCGATGGAGCGCGTGGGCGGCGTGCGCTACACGGTGCGCGACGGTATCGTTTTCGATGCGCCGGCGCTGCTCGAGGATGTGCGGGCACTGGTGGCGGCGCAGAAGGCCGCAGAGGGCCGGCAGTAGCGCGGTTGCGCGAGCAAGCGAGGAGACGTCATGGCAGGTCGGAAGCGGGCGGTAGTGCTTGCGGCGGGGCTGGTCCTGGCCGGGTGTACCACCACGAAGGAAATCATCATCGATGAGCAAGGCGTCGACATGGCGCGCTACCGGCAGGACCTGGCCGAGTGCCGCGCGTACGCGGAGCAGGTGCGTACCGGGGAGAAGACCGCCAGGGGCGCGGCCAGCGGTGCGGCGATCGGCGGCGCCATCGGTGCTATTACCGGCGGCAGCCGCGAAAGCGCGGCCCGCGGTGCCGGCGTGGGTGCCGTGTCCGGTGCCGCGAAGGGTGCCTCCCGTGGTGAACAGGAAGCCGTGCGGGTCGTGAAGCAGTGCCTGCGCGGCCGGGGCTACCGGGTCCTCAACTAGCGCCCCCGGCTCCGGCGCCGGAACAGGCGCCGCCACCAGGGCCGGCGCGGCCCGGCCTGGAGCTGGCGATGACTCTCGGGCACCCCGTGCTCTGCATACCACTGCTCCCACTCGAACGGCGTCAGGGTGCGAGGCAGCTCCTCCGCCTTTGCCCGGCGCAGCGACTGCGCACGCAGGGAGGTATCGGAGGGCTCTTCCCGTTCCTCGAGCAGCTCGCGGATCAGCCGCTGGTTGCGCGTTTCCATCGCCCCCTGCGCCTCAATCGTTGTCGAACAGCTTGTTCAGCAGCTTGCCGGCCTTTTTCTCCAGCTTCTTGCGGGCCTCGTTCTTCAGTGCATCCTCGATCACCGCCTCGGCGTCCAGAGTGCACCAGTCCTTCGGCTCGCCCGCGAGGTTGCCCTCACAGGCTACCGGGAAGGTAAGCGCCAGCAGCCGCTCGTCGACGGCGCAGGCCGGGTCGAGCTCGCCCAGGGCGGGCCGGAGCCGGCCGCCGATCGTCGCGGTGAAGTCGCCCGCGAGGAGGGCGAGGTCGCCCCGGCCGGCGAGCGCGATGCCGGGAAGCGACGCGGCGAGGCGCTCGAGACGGGCGCGTCCGCTCCCGAAGGCGACATCCGCTTCCAGGGCCTTGAAAGCGGTGTCTCGCGGGAAGGGCTGGCTGAGCCTGTCGCCATTGGCCAGGGCCACCACCCGGCAGAATTCCCGCTGCACGCTGATGTCCTTCACCGTGACGGCGTCTGTGCGCAAGGTCACCGGGCCGGTGAGCGCCTCGACGAACTCCTCGCTGTCGCTGCCGCGACTGTTCACGTCCCAGGTCAGGCTCGCCGAGCCGTTCCCGCTGACGGGGCTTTCAAGGGCCGTCAGGGCGCTGGCGAGGTCGAGATCCGTGACCGCCCCGCGGCTTTCCAGTGTGGCCGGGGCGTAGTGGGCATCCAGCGTTGCCGCGAGGGCGATACTACCGCCGTGCAGTTTCCCGCCGACGTCGCTCAGGGTGACTGTTCCCTCCACCGCGCGCAGCGTGGCGCTGACCCCGGTCAGCCGGTGCGGCCCGAGCTGTACCTCGTCGATGGCCAGGCGGGCGGCCGTGTCCAGGCTGCGCAGCGCATCGTAGGGCAGCTCGCCCGCGCCGGCGGGTTCCCCCCCGGCCGCCCCCGGGCCGGCCAGCGCGAGCAGGGCCGGGGTGAAGCGGTTAAGCTCGAGGCTGGCGTCGATCATCGGGCTCTCGTACCGCGCGTAGCGCACCGTGCCTTCGCCGCGGCTGTCGTCCACCGCGAGCGAGAGCTGGAAGTCGCCGGCGGCGCGGCGGAGATCCATCGCGCCGGAGAGTTCGAGCTCCAGGGGCGCCGTGGTCGGGCCGCTCACCGTGACCGCCAGGGAAGGCAGGCTGAGTCGACCGGCCTCGAGGTCGGTGCTCAGGCGGCCGACGGCGGCGATCTCGAGGGGGGACTCATCGGCACCGCCGGGGATGCTGATCATCAGCTGCAGCGGCGTTTCCCGGCCCGCGGTGTTCACGCCCTCGGCGGTAAAGTGCTTCAGCTGGACCAGGGAGAGTGTTTCATCGGCCGTGTCCACCGTGCGCAGGCGGACATTCCGCAGGCTGAGCTCGCCCACGTCCAGAGCCAGGGGGGCGGCCAGTGCTTCGGCGCCGCCGGCCTCCAGGCGGCGGGCTTCCCGCCGCGCCGCGTAGAGCGCATCGAGCTCGGCATTGGAGAGGCCCACGGTCGTTTCTGCCGCCGCGGCGCGCGCCTCGGCCGGGTCGGCTACGCGGGTGACGTCGGCGTCTTCGATGTAGAGGCGGTCGATTTCCACGCTGCCGCGGACCAGGGGCATCACCGCGAGACCGATACCGAGACTACCCGCGCGCAGCACGGGGCCTCCGGCCGGCGTCTCGAGGGTTGCGTCCTCGAGGGCGAGGGACAGACGCGGGAAGAGCGACAGGGCAACGTCCCCCTGCACGGTAAGCCGGGCGCCGGTCTCGGCCTCGAGGCGCTGGCTGGCCATCGCCACGAGGTGCTCCCGGTCGACGAGGAGCAGGCCGGCGATTGCGGCGAGGGCCAGGACGACCAGGATGATCAGCAGGGCTTGCAGGCTGCGTGCCATGGAAACTCTCCGGTAGATCGGGTCAGGCACCATGGTAGTCCCCTGGGCCCGGCGGCGCACGGCGGCCTAACGGGGCGCCGCGTTACCGTGAAAGCGCCGCTCCACGTGCCGGTCGAGGATGCGCTCGCGCTCGGCGCGTACCCGGGGGTCCTGCTTCAGGGCCCAGAGTGTCTCTCGCGCCCGTCGCTGTGCGGCGACGGGGTCCACCACGGGCGCGGGGTAGGCGTCCGCCGCGTAGAGAGCCTGTTCCATGGGCGTCAGCGCCCAGGGGGTGTGCACCAGCGGCGCCGGCACCTCCGCGAGTTCGGGCACCCAGCGGCGGATGAACTCGCCCTCCGGGTCCTGTTCTTTCGACTGCTTCACCGGGTTGTAGATACGGATGGTGTTGATGCCGGTGACCCCTGCCTGCATCTGCAGCTGGGCGTAATGGATACCGGGCTCGAAGTCGAGAAACAGCGCGCCCAGGTGCGCGGCCCCGGCGCGCCAGTCCTGCCAGAGGTGGTGGCAGAGGAAACTCACCAGCATGGCCCGCGAGCGGAAATTGATGTAGCCGGTGGCGGCGAGGCAGCGCATGCTCGCGTCGATGAGCGGCAGGCCCGTGCGCCCCTCGCGCCAGGCGGCGAGGAGCGTCTCGTCGCGGCCCCGCGGATGGGCGAGGTAGCCGCGGTTGAGGTCTTCGTGCTCCATGCGGCACTCCATTTCGAATTTCTGGATGAAGTGGCAGTGCCAGTGCAGGCGCGACTCGAAGGCCGCCAGGGGACGGCTCCAGCCCGGTTCCCGACGCCGCCGCTCTAGGGCCTGGAAGACCTGGCGCACGCTCAGGTTGCCCCAGGCCAGGTAGGGCGACAGGCGGGAACAGCTGCGGCGGCTCGCCGCCGGTTTCGAGATGTCGAGCTGGTAGCGCCCTGCCCGCTGCTCGAGGAAGCTGACCAGGGTGCGCCGCGCAGCGGCCTCGCCCCCACGCTGGAACAGCGTAGCTTTCTGCTGCCAGGCCGCGGGCGGATCGAAGGCCAGCGGGGCCAGCGCGTCGAGGGCCGCCCGCGGCGGTGCGCGATAGGCGTCCCAGGCGGGGGTGGCCAGGGGCGCGCGCATGGTCTCTCCCCAGCGCCGGTTCCAGCCGCCCCGCTGCGACAGGCCCCGCGTCACGCCGTTGCAGGGGGTCTCCAACCAGCGGATGCCCTCGGCGTCACAGAAGCGCGCCACGGCCCGGTCGCGCGCGAAGGTCACGGCGAGGCCGGTCTCTTCGTGGGAATGCAGCGTGGCGATGCCCACGGCGTCATGCACGCAGCGCAGCACCTCGACGGCGTCGCCCCGGACCGCGAGCAGCGGCGCGTCCCGGTCCGCCAGCTGGCTGCGCAGGTCGTCGAGAGACTGCCAGATAAAGCGCCAGTGCCGTTCCGAGTAGTGCGGGTCGGCAAGGAGAATGGGCTCGACAATGTAGAGAAGCAGCAGCGGACGGCCGCCGGCCAGGGCCGTTGCGAGCGGGGCATGGTCCGCAAGGCGCAGATCGCGCTTGAACCAGAGCACGTCGATGCTCATACGGTCCCGGTCACTCCCCGGCGCTCGCCCCGGTCCTGGCCCAGGAAGGGGTTGCCGACGGCCTCGCCGGTCCCGGCGGCGTGCAGGTCCAGGCCGCCCCGCCGCAGCGCCCGGAGCAGGATGTAATAGGCGTCCCGGTCGACTGCACCGGGCGGCGCCCCGGCCGCGCGGCGGGCGCTGCCCCGGCGCGTAAAACTGCCCTGGTAGCTCCAGTCGCGCACGGCGTGCCACTGGCACCGGGGCTGGCCGGGGAGCGGCCGGGACACGCGTTCCTCGAGGAGGATGGCCCCGTCGAAGGGCCACGCGGCCAGGCGCTGGCCTTCGAGAGCGGCGCGCAGGCGGTCGTTATGCGCCGTGGCGGTCTCTTCGCCCGCGCAGGCACCGTTGCAGCGGCGCAGCTGGTACTGGAAACAGGGGCCGCGCCCGCCCTCGAGGCCGAGGACCCGCGCGCAGAGGCCCTCGCGTCGCGCCAGCCGGCGCAGCCGCTCCTCCGCAAGCTGCTCGCTGTGGTAGAGGCCGAGGGGGGCGCTGGCCAGCACCTCGCCCTCGGGGAAGCAGGTGGGTCGGGGCTGCAGGAAGCCGCCGCGGCCGGGCGTCAGCTGCAGGGTCCACAGGCGGCGCGGCCGCCGCTGCCGGCGGTTGTAGAGCGGCAGCTCCGCCTTGATGGCAGCGTTCTCGCGCAACAGGGCACCCAGCTCGCCCGCGCAGGGCTCGCAGTCGATGCGTTCGAGCGCGTGCAGCATGCGCTGCTCTCGACCGGGTACCCGCGCCGCCCGCAGGTGGCTGGCGACGCGGCTGCGCAGGTTGACACTCTTGCCCACGTACAGGAGCGACCCCGCCCGGTCGAAGAAGCGGTAGATGCCCGCGCAGGCGGGGAGGTCCTCGGCGCCGGCGCCGGCCAGGGGCCGGCCCCGGCGCGTCAGGCGGATGGTGGCTGGTGGCGACTCCATGACGCCATGATCACGGAGCGCGCCGGCGCCGCCCAGCGCCGTTCAGGTTCTGTCCCGCCTGCTTCGGCCGGGCGCGCGGCGCCCGTGTAAACTGGGGCGTGTTGTCCTTATCGTCGTGGAGTAGTCGCGTTGAAGATGACCGTGGAAGAAGCCAGGCGCACCGGCATCGGGCGGCTGATCGTGGAATCCGTCGACCTGAGCCTGTACATCGCCAGCGCCGAGCTCGGCGGCGAGCGGATCATCCTGGCGCGCGAGGATGGCAGCATCCTGAAGACGCGCAACCTGCAGGCGATGAAGGAACTATTGGCGCCGCTGGCGGACTGGCCCTCGGTGCTGCGTCAGCGCAGCGCCTACGACGAGATGTGCGGTCAGTCCTGGGCAGCGGCGGACAATACGCTGGAAGTGCCTCTCGATGTGCGCGGCCAGCCCGCGCCGCGCCGGGAGCACTAACCCGTCGGGTACTGGCGCAGCGTGAGCGTGTCGCCGCGCTGGGTGAACTCGATGTGGCGCAGGAAGGACATGCCCAGGAGGACCTCCCGGGTGCGCAGGCCGGTGGCGACGCCGGCCTCGACATTGCTGAGCTCGATGTCGCCGATGCTGACGCTGTCGAGGCGTGTGGCGTAGCTGGTGCTGTTGCCGTTCGCGGTGCGGGTGACGAAGGCCCGCCCGCGGGGGAGCTGCAGCTGCTCCGCCAGGTGCGCCGGGATCGCGACCCCTGTGGCGCCGGTATCGACCAGGAAAACGACCGGCTGCCCGTTGATTGCCCCGCTGGTCACGTAGTGGCCCTGCCGGTTGCGCGCCAGCACGACCTCGCGGACCCCGTCGCCCGTGACGGTAGTTGCCACCTGCTGGTTCGGGTTGTGCTGGCGCTCGATAAGGCCGGTGAAATACCAGGTGAGCATGCCCAGGATCAGGATCCAGGCGATGACCTGCATGCCGAGCCCCAGGCGCCGCTGTTCGTTGACGGGATCTGTCATGGTCCTGTTAAGAGTCCGCTGCCCCTCGCCGGTTCCGTTGCCGTTATCACGCTCTGCCCTTGCTACGTTGCCCGCGCAGGGCGGACCACCCGGCGCCGCCCCTGCACCCCGGGGGGTGAGGCCGCGGATTGGCGGCCCGGCAAGCCGTGATACCATCCGGAGCGTATTCCGTCACCCCGCGGCTGTGCCGGTAACAGCGCGTAAGGAAGCGTAAGCGATGGGCTCGAACCCCTGGCAGTCCCTGCGTGAAGGCCGCGCCATCGTCATCATCGATGCTGCCCACCGCGTGGAGCGGCGCCTGCTGGACCGCTGGCTGGAAGAGCGACTCGCGGAGCAGGGCTGCCAGGCGGCTATCGAGCGCGTGGTCATGCGCATCGCGCGGCGCCCCGAGCATCTCGACGCTATCCCCCTGGAACCGCTCCTCGGCGACAGCGCCGACGACGTGGTGGTGCTGCCCGTGCGGGTGGTCTGGCGCAGCTCCCTGCACGCCAAGACCACGCGGCCGCGGCCCCGGGACCTGCTCTTCGGCAACCCCCGCCGTCCGGGAACCTGGCGCGCGCGGCGCATCCTCGCCCAGCACCCGGACCGCGCCGTCTGCATCGCCGGCGAGCCGGCAACCCTCGGCGATCTGCGCGAGCGCCTCGTGCAGCGGGACGGCGCTGCCCCCGGGCCGCGGCAGCTCGCCGAGTTCATCGCCGCGCAGGCGGGCCTGGCCCTCGATATCGCTGAACGGCGCCTCCAGGGCAGCCGCTACAAGGTGCCCCGGCGTGTGGCGCAGAACCTGCAGGCGAACCCGCGCTTCCGGGCGGCCCTCGCAGAGCTCAGCGAGGAAACGGGCAGGCCCGTCGCGCAGCTGCGCCAGGAGTCCGAGGTGATCATGCGCGAGCTGGTGGCGCGGCCGGCGCCGTTCTGGCTGGACGTGATGGCGCAGCTCAATCACCTCATCATGTCCCTCGGCTACGACACGGAGGTCGTCATCGACCGCGAGGGCCTGGAGCGGATCCGTCAGCTGGTGCGCGAGAACCCGGCGGCGCTGCTGTGGACGCACAAGACCCACGTCGACGGCTTCGCCGTCAACTCCATGCTCTTCGACAACGACTTTCCCAACCCGCACATCCTCGGCGGGGTGAACATGGCCTTCGCCGGGCTGGGCTTTCTCGCCCGCCGCGCCGGTGCCATCTTCATCCGCCGCAGCTTCAAGGGCGACCCGCTCTACAAGCTCGTGCTGCGCCATTACATCGGGTACCTGATGGACAAGCGGTTCCCGCTGAGCTGGGCCTTCGAGGGTACGCGCTCCCGGGTCGGCAAGCTCATGCCGCCGCGTTACGGCCTGCTCAAGTACGTCATGGAGGCCGCCCACGCCACCGACGCGCGCAACCTGCACATCATCCCCATCGCCATCAACTACGACCTGATCGGTGATGTGCGCGACTACGCGGTCGAGCAGGCCGGTGCGACCAAGCAGCCGGAGAGCCTGCGCTGGTTCATCGGTTACCTGCGCGGCCTGCGCCAGCCCATGGGCCAGATCTATTTCGACTTCGGTGAGCCCGTGGTGCTGCCGGCGGTACCGTCCGTGGAGGACGAGCGCGAGCTGCAGAAGGTCGCCTTCCGCGTCGGCCTCGAGGTCAACCGGGTCACCCCGATCACGCTCCCGGCGCTCTTGTGCATGGTGCTGCTCGGCGCCGCGCCGCGGGCGCTGACCAGCGACGAGCTGCTCGCGGAGCTGCGTGCGCTCGTGGCCTGGGCGCGGCAGCGCCGGATTCGTCTCGCCAGCCACCTGGACCTCGACGACGAGGCGCCGCTGGACCTCATCGTCGACAGGATGATCGCCAACGGCGTGCTCACGCGCTACGACGACGGCCCGGAGCGGGTCTATGCCATCGCCGGCGAGCAGCACGGCGTGGCCGGCTACTACCGCAATACCATCGCCCACTTCTTCGTGGACAAGGCCATCGCCGAGCTCGCACTCATGCGCATGGCCTTCCGCAAGCTCATCGGCCGGGACGCGTTCTGGTCCGAGGCGGAGCGGCTCCGGGACTTCTTCAAGTTCGAGTTCTTCTACGCGCCGCGGGAGGAATTCCGGGTGAACATTGCCGGCGAGCTCGCGCGCTACCGGCCGGACTGGGAGGCGCGGCTGGAGGAGGCGGGCGGCGCCGGCGAGGTGCTCGACGGTTTCCGTCCGCTGGTCGCGCACAGCACCATGCTGCCCTACATCGAGGCCTACCGGGTGGTGGCGGACGTACTCGCCCGCCAGCCCCGGGATGTCGCCCTGGAAGAGCGCGATTGCGTGCAGCAGAGCCTCGCCTACGGTCGCCAGGCCTACCTGCAGCGGCGCATCAGCTCCGAGGCCTCCATCGGCAAGCTGCTGTTCTCCAACGGCTACAAGTTGCTGGCCAACTTCGGCCTCACCGAGGCCGGTGACAGCGCCCGCGGCGAGGCGCGCCTCGCCCTCGCGCAGGAATTCCGTACCCTGCAGCGGCGCGTGGAGCGCATCCGCGCCGCCGCATTGCCCTGAGGAGGTGCCTGCCATGCAGCAGTTGAGCGCCCAGGATGCCCAGTTCCTCTACCTGGAAACGGCGCACAACCTGACCCACGTCACCGCCGTATCCATCTATGACCCGAGCACGGTGCCCGGCGGGCGCACCGTGCGCTTCAAGGACATCCTCGCCCACGTGGAAGCGCGGCTGCGCTCCAACCCGTTGTTCACGCAGCGGCTGCTGCGCCTGCCCCTGGAGATCGACTACCCCTGGTGGGTGGAGGACGAGTACTTCGACCTCGAGTACCACGTCAGCCACGGCCGGCTGCCGGAACCCGGGGACTGGCGCCAGTTCTGCATCCACCTCGCCCGTTACCATTCGCGACCCCTGGACATGAACCGGCCGCCCTGGGAGATGTACGTGGTCGAGGGGCTGGACCACGTACCCGGGCTGCCTGCGGGCAGCTACGCGATCGCCACCAAGGTGCACCACGCGGCCGGTGACGGCACGTCCCTGACCCGCTTCTTCGCCAGCCTCGCCGATGCCGACCCCGACGGCACGCCGGCCGTGCCGCCGGAGGAGCCTCCCGAGCAGCCCCATGGGACACCGTCGGTCGTGACGCTCGCCCGCCGCGCCGTGGGCAACAACCTGCGTTCGCCGCTGCGGCTCGCCGGCGGCGTGCTGCGGGCGGCACCGGGCCTGCTGCGCAGCGCGGAGGAGTCGGTCCTGCGCCGCGGCGCCGCGGCCGACAAGGACCGGGTGGCGGTGCCGCCCACGCGCTTCAATGTGCCCGTGTCACCGCACAAGGCCTTCGGCGCCTGCTTCGCGCCCCTGGACCAGCTGCGCGCGGTGCGCGAGCAGGTGCCCGGCGCGACGGTGAACGACGTGGTGCTCGCGGTCTGCGCTGGCGCCCTGCGCCGCTACCTGGAGCACCACGGGGAGCTGCCCCGGGAGCCGCTGGTGGCCTGGGTACCGGTGAATGCGCGGGCGCGCGACGGTGACGACGGCGCCGGCTCGGGCAACAACATCACCGCCATGACCACGCGTATCTTCACGGACGAGAAGGATCCTGTGAAGCGCCTGCGCAAGATTCACCGCGCCACGGTGCGAAGCAAGGCGGCCCGCGCCGGGGTCTCGGCGCGGGTCATGACGGACCTGACCCGGCATGTGCCGGCCGCCACCCAGCTGCTGGCGAGCCGGCTCCTGCTCACCAGCGGTGTGGCCGCGCGGCTCTGCAACCTGTTCATCTCCAACGTGCCCGGGCCCCAGGTGCCCCTGTACATGAACGGCGCCCGCGCCGTGCACAGCCTGGGGCTCGCGCCGCTGGCCGACGGCATGGGGCTGTTCATAGCCACCCCGAGCTACAACGGCGAGATCGGTTTCAATGTCATCTCGACCCGGGAGATCCTGCCGGACATGGATGTCTTCATGCGCTGCCTCGAGGACTCGCTGGCGGAGTACCGGGACCTGCCGGCGCCCGGGCGCAAGGCCCGCAAGGCGCCGGCGCGCAAGGGCACGGCGAGGCGGAAAAAGGCGGCGCCCGCGCGCAAGGCCGCCGCCGGGAAGCGGATGCCCGCCAGCAAGCGAAAGCCCGCGGAGAAGAAAGCGGCGCCGCGGCGCAAGGGCGGGAAGAAGGCGTCGTGAGCCGCACGCTCGCCATCGCCCTCTGCGGGTCCGGCGGCGCCGGTGTCGTGGCCTGCGGCGAGCTGCTGCTCCGCGGCTGGGCGCGCGCCGGTGGCCTGGGCTTCCTGCGCAAGGCCTTCGGCCCGCAGATCCGCGGCGGTGAGTCGGCGGCGCTGCTCTGTCTCGGCGAGGACGAGACCTACCTGCCCACGGCAGCCATGGACCTGCTGGTCGCCCTGGACTGGAACCAGTTCGCCCGTTTCGAGGACGAGATCGTCCTCGGCCCGCAGAGCATTGTGCTCTGCCCGGACGACGAGGAGCCGCCCGCGGGCGTGCAGGCAAGCGGTGCCACGGTGCTGGCGCTGCCGCTGGCGTCCGCCGTGGCCGGGGCGCACCCGGAGGGGCGCCGCAACATGTTCGCCCTCGGGCTCCTCGGCCAGCTCCTAGGGCTCGATGCCGAAGCACTGGCGGCGCTGGCCTCGGCGCGCCTGGCGGGCAAGGCGCAGGCCTACCGCGACGCCGCGGCGGCCTGCATCGATGCCGGCGCGGGCTGGCCCCTGGCCGTGACCGTGGATGCCCCGTCCCGGCCGGGCGGCGAGCGCTGGCTGCTCACGGGCAACCAGGCAGCCGGCTACGGCGCCCTCGAGGCCGGGGTCCGTTTCGTCGCCGCCTACCCGATCACGCCGGCCTCCGATGTCCTCGAGTACCTGGCCGGCGCGCTGGAGACGCTGGGCGGTCAGCTGGTCCAGGCCGAGGACGAGCTGGCGGCGGTGAACATGGTCCTGGGGGCTGCCTTCGGCGGCGTGGATGCCTTCACGGCCACCTCCGGTCCGGGCCTGGCCCTGATGACGGAGAGCCTGGGGCTTGCGGTCGCCAGCGAGACGCCGCTCACGGTCCTCAACGTGATGCGCGGCGGGCCCTCCACGGGTATTCCCACGAAGAGCGAGCAGGGCGATCTCGATATCGCCCTGCACGGGCTTCACGGCGACGCGCCGCACCTGGTTCTCGCCGCTCTCGACATTGCCGACTGTGCGTTTACCACCAGCTGGGCCGTGGCCCTCGCCCGGCAGCTGCAGACGCCCGCGCTGGTGCTGTCGGACCAGTTTCTCGGCCAGTCCCTGGCTGTCGTTTCGCCGCCTGACCTGCCCGCTGCGCCGCCCGGGGCGACGGCAGAGGGGGCAGAAGCGGCAGAGGAAGCCGGCGAGTACCTGCGCTACCGCCTCACGGCGTCGGGCGTGTCGGCGCTGGCCCTCCCCGGTGACCCGGGCCTGCGCTTCACCGCCGACGGCCTCGAGCACAACGAGCGCGGTGCGCCGTCGACGGTGGCCCGGGATCACGCGGCCCAGCTCGACAAGCGGGCACGCAAGCTGACGTCCCTCGACCCCGGTCCATACTGGGGCACGGTCGACGGCGAAGGCGAGCTGGCGCTGGTGGCCTTCGGCTCTGCGAGCGCAGCCGCCCGCGCGGCTGCGGCGCAGCTCCGGGCCGGCGGCACGGCCTGCCGCGTCATCTGCCTGCGGCTGCTCGCGCCGCTGCCGGCGGCGGCCCTGGGCGACGCCCTCGCCGGCTGCCGCCGCGTCCTGGTCGTGGAACAGAATCACTCGGCGCAGTGCTGGCGGCACCTGCGCGCCAACCTGGGCGACGTCCCGGTGCCGGCCGAAAGCTACGCCCGGCCCGGGCCCGCGCCCCTCGACCCCGCGGCGATCGCCGCGATCCTTGCGGAGGAACCGGTCCATGGCTGAAGCGGCCCTGCGCCCGAAGGACTACAAGTCGGGGCTGAAACCGATCTGGTGCCCGGGCTGCGGGCACTATGCCGTACTCAACGGCCTGGTGAAGGCGCTCGCCGCGCTGGGCTTGGACCGGGACCGGGTGGCCCTGGTCTCGGGCATCGGCTGCTCCTCGCGCCTGCCCGCCTACGTCGACAGCTACGGCTTTCACGGGGTTCACGGCCGCGGCCTGGCGGTGGCGCAGGGGCTCGCGGTCGCCCGCCCGGACCTCGCGGTCATCGCCCTCGGCGGCGACGGCGACGGCTTTTCCATCGGCGGCAACCACTTCATTCACGCCTGCCGGCGCAACGTCGACATCACCTACATCGCCATGGACAACGAGGTCTACGGCATGACCAAGGGGCAGGCCTCCCCGACCACGCCCATGGACTGGGATCACAGCAAGCTCACCCCGCACGGCCCGGGTATCCGCCCCTTCAAGCCCGCCGCTCTGGCGCTCGCCGCCGGCGCGCCGTGGATCGCCCGTGGCTACTCGGGCAACCCCAACCAGCTGGCGAAGCTCCTCGCCGCGGCCCTGGAGCACCGCGGCTTCAGCTTCCTGCACGTGCTCAGCCAGTGCATCACCTACTGCCCGGAGCAGACGGACTGGAAGGCGATCGTCAGCGAGCGCGACGATGCGCCCGCTGCTCACGCCGATGCCGCGGCGCAACTGTTCCTGGCGGAGGACGGCTTCGCGACCGGCCTGCTCTACGCGGAGCCGCGCACGCCCTGGCCGCCGGCGGCGCCCGCCGCGGCGGCGGATCCGCGCCTGGAGGAGGCCTTCGCGCCATGACGGTCGCGTCCGCGGAACTGCTTCATTTCCTCGCACACGCCTGCGAGCTGGAACAGGAGGCCCACGACCGCTACACGGAGCTCGCCGACGCGCTGGCGGCCCACAACAACGGCGAGGTGGCGGCCTTTTTCCGGGCCATGGCCGAGGAGGCCAGCCGGCACCTGGCGGAGGTGAGCCTGCTGGCGTCGGGCCTGCCGCTGCCCGCGCTGAAGGCCTGGGAATACGACTGGCCTGGCGCCGAGGCGCCGGAAACGGCCAGCCACGAGGCGGCGCACTACCGCATGACCCTGCGCGAGGCGATGGAACTGGCGCTGGCGCAGGAGCGCTCTGCCGGCGCCTTTTACCGTGAGAGCGCCGACCGGGCTGTCGAGGACGATACCCGCCGGCTGGCCAGCGAATTCGCGGACGAGGAGGCGGAGCACGCCGAGCGCCTCGCGCTGCGGCTGCAGGAGTTGCCGGCGGTGAGCGAGCTGGCCCGGGAGGACGATGACCCGCCGCACCTGCCTGAGTAGCTGCCGTCAGCGGTCGTGGAATTCGGGCGGTCGCTTCTCCACGAAGGCCCGCGCCGCCTCGGCGGCATCCTCGGAGAGGGCGAGAAGGGACTGGTGCCGGTCCTCCATGGCCATGGCGGCCTCGAGCCCCTGCGCATCCAGGGCGTGGTTCAGCGCCTCCTTGGTGAGGCGCAGCCCCATGGGCGTCGCCGCGAGCATTTCGTCCACGTAGGGGCTGGCGGCGGCCTCCAGTTCCGCATCCGGTACCACCGCCGAGACGAAGCCGGTGGCCAGCGCGCGCTCCGCCCCGAGGAAGCGGCCGGTGAGGAGAAGCTCCGAGGCCAGCGAGCTGCCCACGAGCCGCGGCAGGAAATAGCTCGAGCCCATGTCACAGCCGGTGAGGCCGATGCGCAGGTAGGCGGCGTTCATGCGCGCGCTCTCGCCGGCGATGCGGATGTCCGCGGCCATGAGCAGGCTGAAGCCGCCGCCGCAGGCAGCGCCCTGCGCGAGGGCGACGATCGGTTGCGGGCAGCGGCGCATGGCCGGGCAGATGCGCGCGATGCGCCGCTGGATGGCCCAGATGGCGTTCGGACCCCGCTCCGGCGGGTTGAAGCCCGGGTCGGTGAGGTCGAGGCCCGTGCAGAAATGGCGGCCCCCGGCGCGCAGCACCACCACCCGCGTGGCCGGGCGGTCGCGCAGGCCCTCGAAATAGTCGACCAGGGCATCGACCAGCGCCGGGTCGAGGGCGTTGCCGCTCGCCGGCCGGTTCAGCGTGAGCCAGTCCACCGCGCCGCGGTGGTCGATAAGCAGGGGTTCGTCAGGGGTCATGGGCTGTCTTGCTCCGGTTCACGGCTCAGGAGGTCGGCCACGAGACGGCGGGCCGCGCTGTCGATATCGAGCTCGCGGCGGGTCACGGCGCCGGCGAGGGCCTCGCCCGCCGGGCCGGCGAGCTGCCCTTCCAGGGCCTGCTCCAGCCGAGCGCGGGCCAGGTCGCGCAGCTCGCTGGCGGCGCGCGCCTGGCGGCGCCGTTCCAGCTCGCCGGAGGCCGTGGCCTGCTCCCGGTGGGCGGCGATGGCTGCGCGCAGCGCGTCGAGGCCCGTACCCTCCGTGGCCACGGTCTCGACGATGGCCGGGCGCCGGGCCGGGGCGGTGGCCGCGATGGCCGCCTCGAGGTCGCGGCGCGTGCTCTCGAGGCCCGCCCGGTCCGCCTTGTTGATGACGAAGATATCGGCGATTTCCATCAGGCCCGCCTTGTTGGCCTGCATCTCGTCCCCCCAGCCGGGGTTGAGGACCACGAGGACCGTGTCCGTGGCGCCGGCCACGTCGAGCTCGGCCTGGCCCACGCCCACCGTTTCGATGAGTACGAGGGGCCAGCCGCAGGCCTCGAGAACGCGGCGGGCCGTGCAGGTCGCCATGGCCAGGCCGCCCAGGTGCCCGCGGGATGCCATGGAGCGGATGAACACGTCGGCGTTGCCGAGGTGCGGTTGCAGGCGCACCCGGTCGCCGAGGATGGCGCCGCGGGTGAGGGGCGAGGAGGGGTCGACGGCGAGGAGGGCGACCCGCTCGCCGCCCGCCTGCAGTTCCGTGGTGAGGGCGCTGGCGAGGGTGGATTTGCCGGCACCGGGCGCGCCGGTGATCCCGACGCTGTAGCTGTCGCCCGGGCAGGGCAGCAGAGCCGCCTCCAGCTCGGCGGCGGCGTCACCGCCGCGCTCGGCGATGGAAATCAGGCGGGCGAGGGCAGCGCGGCTGCCGCCGACGGCCTCGGCGACCCGTGCCGCTACCGCGTCCACCCCGGCCACGGCCGGTGTCAGTCGAGGCCGGTGAGGCGTCGCGCGGCGCCGACGATGTCGGGCAGCTGCGAGCCGGGCGGATAGACCTCGACGCCGAGGCCCTCCAGCCGGCGCTTCGCGTGCGGCGGCACCACGCCACCGCAGAAAATCGGCAGGTCGGGCCGCTCGTCCTTGAGGGCGTTCACCGCCCGCACGGCGACGTCGACGTGGCCACCGATGTTGAGGCCGACCAGGTCCACGTCCTCGTCGATGCTCGCCTGCACGACCTCTTCGGGCCGGGCCATGCCGATCATGATCACCTCGAAGCCCGCATCCCGGAGCGCCCGGGCGACGATCGTCGGTCCGCGCCAGTGCCCGTCCAGGCCCGTCTTCGCCATGAGAATACGCTTGCCGCTCATTGTCTTGTCCCCGCCTCAGGTCTGGATGGGCGTTGCCCAGTCGCCGAAGACGTCGCGCCAGACGTCGCCGATCTCGCCGAGGGTGACCTCCGCCTCGAGCGCATCCATCATCGCCGGCATGATGTTGTCGCTGCTGCGGCAGACGCGCTCCAGCTGGCGCAGGGCGTCCGCGGCGCCGGCCTCGTGGCGGGTGCGGCGGACCTCCTGCAGGCGTTCGAGGGCCACGTCGAAGGCGTCGTCGACCCCCATGAAGCCGTCGACCTCGTAGGGGGAGACGTCGTCCGTGTGCGCCGTGACGCCGACGATGACCTGCTCGCCCGTCTCCTGGGCCATGAATTCCCGGTGCTGGTTCGCGCCCGCCTTCTCGTGCAGCCAGCCGGAATCGAGGCTGGCCAGGAAGCCGCCCTGCGCCTGGATTTCCTCGAAGAAGCCCCAGGCCTTCTCGACCAGCTCCGCGGTGAGGGACTCGATGTACCAGGACCCGCCGAGGGGGTCGGTCACCGCCGTGACGTTGGTCTCTTCCTGCAGGATCTGCTGGATGCGCACCGACATCTGGTGCGCGTGCTCGCTGGGGATGGAAAGGGCCTCATCGTAGCCGGAGACCCCCAGGGACTGCACGCCACCGAGTGCGCCGGCCAGGGCCATCACGGTACCGCGGACGATGTTGTTCAGGGGCTGCTGGTAGGTCATGCGCGAGCCCGCGGTGACGCAGTGGATGCGCAGGTTGGCCACCTTCGCGTCGGTGATGGCGTAGCGCTCGGCGAGCAGCTGCTGCCACATGAGCCGCGCCGCCCGCAGCTTGCTCGCCTCCTCGAAGAGGTCCATGGACATGCGGAAGCTGACCCCGCCGCAGCCGCGCGCGGCGCGCGCGATGGGCATGGTGCCGCGGCGCTGGATCTCGTCGAGGTACTCGACCGCGTTGGCGAACAGCGCCCCCAGTTCCTGCCAGGCATTGAGGCCCGTATCCGCCGCGTTATAGCCGGCGATGGAGACGGGGACCCAGCGCGGCAGGTGGCGGTCACAGAACTCCATGATGTCCGCGTTGAAGCGCAGGCCCACATCGGTGGGCACCTGCTGCTTGGTGACGCAGCCGAGGTAGGTCAGGAAATAGTCGCTCTGCCCCGTGCCCGGCAGCCGGTCCAGCGCCACGCCCCGGCGCTTCGCCACGGTCCAGTAGCCGGCGAGGGCAAAGGGAGCGTGCTGCACCACCGCCCCGCCGGCGTGCGCATAGCTCGTCTCGATGGGCAGGTCCTTCATGCAGATGTCGATATCGCGGACGCTCTGCATCACCGCGCCGGTGAGGCCGACATCCTCGCGCCGCGCGACCACCTCCGGATGATCGACGTTGTAGCAGTGGTCCCCGGTGTTGCGGTCGTGCTCCATGATGAAGCCGGTTTCGCCCTGCTCGAGCAGGAACTTGATGCGGGCGTTCTCGTCCTCGGGCTTGCCGAAGCCCGAGAGCTGGAAAATCCGCCAGGGCTTGGTGCGGTAACCGGTGGGGTAGGCGCCCCGGTGGAAGGGCGGTTCCCCGGGACCCGCGGCGAGGCGCTCGCGGTGTTGCGCCGGCACATCCTCGTCCCGGTAGAAGGGCTTGAGCGGGATGCCCGAGGCGCTCGTCCAGGGCTTTCCGTCGTTGTTCTTATCATTCATGGCGCGGTCTTTCATGCGGGATATACCTGCAGCAATGTAAACCCCGCACGGCCGTTTGTCTACCGGCGAGAACTTTTGCTTGACGACCAGTAAAAAAACCTTACCCTTAACCGAAACGCGTCAACACAGAATAATGCCAGCGCGAGGAAGATCCCATGACGCCATCGAGTGTCCTCCTGACCGCCACCGAGAAGGTCTATCTCGGCGAGCGTGCCGCCACGGCCGTCGCCGCGGAGGCCGAGCGCCTCGGCAGCGAGCGCGTGTTCCTGCTGGTCAGCCGCACCCTCAACCGCGAGACGGAGGAGATCGAGCAGATCCGCGCAGCCCTGGGCCCGCGGTTGGCGGGCTGCTGGGACGGCATGCCGCCGCACGCGCCGCGCAGCGCCGTGCTCGCCGCGGCAGAGGCCGCGCGCAAGGCCGATGCGGACCTCATCGTCACGGTCGGCGGCGGCTCGGTGACCGACGCCGGCAAGATCATCAGCATCTGCCTGAAGCACGATCTGCGCGAGCACGACGATCTCGAGCCCTTCCACGTTTACGTCGACGATGCGGGCGAGGTGATCAAGCCGGCGTTCGAGGGCCCGGACGTGCGCGTCATCACCTGCCCGACCACGCTCTCCGGCGGCGAGTTCAACCCGCTTTCCGGGGCGACGGACGAGAAGATCCAGCACAAGCAGGGCTACGAGCACCGGCTCATGGCGCCGGTCGCCATCGTCCTCGATCCGGCGCTGACGGTGCACACCCCGGAGTGGCTCTGGCTGTCCACGGGGGTTCGTGCCCTGGATCACGCGCTGGAGACGCTCGGTTCCCTGGCGTCCAACTACTTCTGTGATGGCATGGCCGACTCGGCCCTCCGCCTTCTGGTCGAGGGCCTGCCGGCGGTGAAGGCCGACCCGAGCGACCTGGACGCGCGCCTCAAGTGCCAGGTCGGGGCCTGGCAGTCCATGATCCCCATCATCGCCGGAGTGCCCATGGGTCTGTCCCACGCCATCGGCCACATTCTCGGCGGTACCTGTGACGTGCCCCACGGCTATTGCTCCTGCGTGATGGCACCTTCCGTGCTGGCCTGGAACGAGCCCGCCAACGGCGGGCGGCAGCGGCGCATCAGCGCCTGCTTCGGCGAGGCCGAGCGGCCTGCCAGCGAGCTCGCGGACGCGTTCATCCGCGGCCTCGGCATGCCGCGCTCCCTGGCGGAGGTCGGGGTGGGACGCGAGCAGTTCCCCCGGGTCGCAGAGTACACGATGCAGGATTTCTGGGCCCGCACCAATCCGCGGGCGATCGAGCGGGCGGAAGACGTGCTGCCCGTGCTCGACCTCGCCGCCGGAGAGGCCCGGTGACGGCAGCGCGTTCCGGCAACAACCTCAAGGCGGAGCTGGCCCAGTTCAAGCGCCGGCGGATCCGCGAGGAGGCGAGCCATCTTTTCTACCGGCAGGGCTACGAGGGCACGACCATCGACGCCATTGCCGACAAGCTGCAGGTCACCAAGCCGTTCATCTACAGCTATTACAAGAACAAGGGCGAGATCCTCCATGACATCGCCCGGGTCGGCATCACCCTCTCCCTCGAAGCCCTCGAGCGCTGCCTGGCCATTCCAGGCTCGTCCTGGGACCAGCTCAAGCTGGTCGTGGACGAGGTGACGCGCATCATCGTGCAGAACCAGGAATACATCGTCGTCTACCAGCGCGAGGAGAAGAATCTCGAGCCGGAGCAGGCGCGGGCAATCCGGGAGCAGCGTTCCGCCTTCGACCACCGTCTCGCCGAGGTCCTCGCCAGCGGCGATGCGGTCGGCGAGTTCCGGGTGCAGGACCCGGCGCTGACCGCGACCACCATCGGCGGCATGATGAGCTGGGTGGCCCTGTGGTACCAGCCGGGGGGGCACTGGTCCGAGGCCGAGATCATCACCCACATCATTCGCAGCGTTGAGCGCCTGGTGGCGGTGCGTGGCCGCCAGGAAGCACCGCCCGCGCAGCGCCCCTGAACCAGGATACCGGGAGGACAGCCATGACCGACTCGACCTGCACCGACCCCCGCGTCCCCGCCCGCGATGCCTGCGTGGTCCGGGATCTCATAGAGCGCTGGGCGCGGGAGCAGCCCGACGCCGTCTACGCCGTCTTCGAAAACGGTGAGCAGTGGACCTATGCGGCGCTGAAGGAACGGGTGCAAACGGTAGCCGCGGGGCTCGCGGCCCGGGGGGTCGCGCAGGGTGACCACGTGGCCGTGTGGCTCTTCGGGGGCCGTGAGGGCATTCTCAGCTTCTTCGCCATCAACTACCTGGGCGCGGTCTTCGTGCCCTTCAACACGGCCTACAAGGGCAAGCTCCTCGCCCACGTGCTCGACAATTCCGATGCGCGACTGCTCATCGCCCACGGCGACCTGGTCGAGCGCCTCGACGACGTGGACACGGCTTCTATCGAGCGGGTGGTGCACGTGGGCCCCGCGGCCGCGATCCGCCTGCCGCTGGAGCCCTTCGAGGCCCTGCAGACCGCGGACGGGTCCTGCCCGCCGCTGGAGCGCCCGATCGAGCCCTGGGATACGCAGTCGATCATCTACACCTCGGGCACCACGGGTCCGTCCAAGGGCGTGCTGTCTTCCTATCTGCACATCTACACGAACGCGGGGCCCGAGACCTGGCACTTCGTGCGCGGAGACGACCGCTTTCTCATCAACATGCCGCTGTTCCATATCGGCGGCATGGGCATCATCTTCGTGATGCTCGCGCGCGGCGGCTCGATCGCGGTGATGGAGAATTTCAGTACCGACGGTTTCTGGCCCTTCGTGCGCGAGACGAAAACGAGCTGCGCCTTTCTGCTCGGGGTGATGGCGACCTTCCTGCTCAAGGCGCCGCCCTCGCCGGCGGACCGGGACCACAGCCTCCGCCTCGCCTTCATGGTGCCGTTCACGGAGACGGCGCTGGAAATGCACGAGCGCTTCGGCATCGACGTGTACACGATCTTCAACATGACGGAGATCTCCTCGCCCATCGTCTCCGAGCCGAACCCCCGGAAGCGGGGCACCTGCGGCAGGAAGCGCGACGGTGTCGAGGTGCGCCTGGTGGACGAGAACGATTGCGAGGTGCCGGTCGGCGAGATCGGCGAGATGCTCGTGCGCACGGACCGGCCCTGGGGCATGAACCACGGCTATTACAAGAACCCCGAGGCGACCGCCGCCGCGTGGCGCAACGGCTGGTTCCACACCGGCGACTGTTTCCGCCAGGACGAGGAGGGCTTTTTCTACTTCGTCGACCGGCGCAAGGACGCCATCCGCCGCCGCGGCGAGAACATCTCCTCCTTCGAGGTCGAGGCCGAGGTGGTGGCCTACCCGGCGGTGCGCGAGGCGGCGGCCTACGGGGTGCCCAGCGAGGTCGGGGAAGACGACGTCATGGTGGCCGTGGCGCCGGTCGAGGGGCAGACCATCGACCCCGCCCAACTCCTCAGCTTCCTCGCGGACAACATGGCCTACTTCATGGTGCCGCGCTACATCCGCGTCCTTCCGGAACTGCCCAAGACACCGTCGGCGAAGGTGCAGAAGCACCTGCTCCGCGGCGAGGGCGTCACGGACGACAGCTGGGACCGGGAGGCCCACGGCTTCACGCTGAAAAGAGAGAAGCTGAAGGCCTGAAGCAAACGACTCACAACTACCGCAATAGCAAGACGGGATAATCATTATGAAAACCGCAACTGCACTTTCAGCCGGGCTCCTCGCCGCTCTCGGGCTCACCGGCCCTGCCGCCGCCCAGGACGTACTGGAGGAGGTCGTGGTCACGGCCACCAAGCGCAGCACCAGCCTGCAGGACATCGCCGGCGGGGCGAGCGTCATCGGCGGCGAGGATGTGGGCCCCGGAGGCATCGAGAATGTCCGCGACATGGCGGCGGCCGTGCCCAACCTTTCCATCGGCGACCAGTTCGGTTTCGCCCGGGTCTTCATGCGCGGCATCGGCATGACCAGCATTGACATCGGTGGCGAGGGCTCCGTGTCCTTCCTGCAGGACGGCGCGATCATCCCGCGCCCCGCGGCGCAGCTGGTGGGCATGTTCGACCTCGAGCAGGTCGAGGTGCTGCGGGGGCCGCAGGGCACCCTCTACGGCCGCGGCGCGACCGCCGGCGCCATCAACCTGGTGACCGCGAAGCCGGGCGACGAGCTCGGCGGCTACCTCACGGCGACCGGCGGCAACTACGGCCTCATGACCTTCCAGGGCGCCGTGGACCTGCCCCTGGGCGATGCCTGGGCGCTGCGCCTCGCCACCAAGATCGAGGAGCGCGACGGCTATGGCGAGAATCTCTTCAGTGGCGAGGACGTGGACGACCGCAGCGCCCAGGCCTACCGCGGCACCCTGGCCTATGACGGTGACGGCGCGGTGAGCGGAGCGCTGTCTTTCCAGTACTATGAGGAGGATGACCGCAACTTCGCCTTCCACTATTTCGGCCCCTCGCAGGGGACCGCCGGGGGCGTCCCGCCGGCCGTGCCGGTGCTCGGGGGGCAGACGGTTTTCGATGTCGGCGGCGATTTCTACGACATCAACTCCGATCAGGAGGCGCTCAACGAGCGCGACGGCTACCTGGCCAACCTGCTGCTGGACTTCGAACTCAGCGACCGCATGAGCCTGCGCTCGGTCACCTCCCTGCAGGACCTGGACCGCTTCCTGCGCGACGACCTGGACTCCACCGACGCGGACCTCTTCGGCCGCAACGACTACACCGAACAGAGCGAGTCCTTCGGCCAGGAGTTCACCCTCAACGTCGACGGCGACCGCATGGACCTGCTGGCGGGTGTCATGTACTTCGAGGAGGAGCTCTACGGGCAGGTGCTGGTGCCGCTGAACAACGTCTGCTTCCTGCTCGCCCCCGCGCTCTGTGGCACGCCGGTCGGGGATGCGCTCAACAGTGGCCGCTATGAGCAGAACGGCGATGTGGACATCACTGCCTACGCGGCCTACGCCGAGGTCACCTGGGATCTCTCCGATGCCCTGACCCTGATCGCCGGCGTGCGCTACAACTACGAGGAACGCGAGGGCACGGGCACCTTCCGCTTCGACGCGGCGGGCCTTGACGTGAACACGGACCAGGACGCGGACTGGGATGACATCACCCCGCGGATCACGCTCCAGTACCGGCCGACGGACGAGCTCATGCTCTACGCCACCTACAACCAGGCCTTCAAGTCCGGGGTGATCAACACGGGGAGCGTCAGCCCGCCGCTCGATCCGGAGACGGTCGACGCCTGGGAGGTGGGGCTCAAGGGCGGCAGCGCCGACGGCGCCCTGAGCTATTCGCTCATCGGCTTCTGGTACGACTACCAGGACCTGCAGATCTCCTTCGTGGACGAGACCAGCACGGTGACCACGGTGAATGCCGCCGAGGCGGAGAACTACGGTCTCGAGCTGGAACTGGCCGGCGAACTCGGCGGCGGCTTCAGCGCCGACTTCTACGGCACCTATCTCTCCGCCGAGTACAAGGAGTTTTTCAACGGCGACTACGCGAACGGTTTCGAAATCGCCGATCTCTCCGGCAACACGCTGCCGAACGCACCGGAGTACACGGCGCGCCTCGGCATCAACTACGAGACCGAGGCCGCCGGCGGCCTGCTGCGCGTGCGCGGCGAGGCCTACTGGCAGGACGAGATCTTCTTCACCGAGTGGAACCGGGCCGACGCCTACCAGGACAGCTACACGCTGCTGAACGCGAGCATCGACTACGCGCCGCCCGGCGGGGACTGGCTGCTCTCGCTCTGGGGACGCAACCTCGGCGATGAGGAGATCATCTCCAACAACATCATCACGGCGCCGCTGTACAACTCGCTTCGCGTCGGCTCGATGATGCCGCCGCGGACCTACGGGGTCACGGCGTCCTTCAGCTTCTGAGCCGCGGCGCGACCCGCCCGGGGCGGGTCAGCGCGCCGCGAGGCGCTCGAGACGCCCGGTGACCCGCTCCAGGCGGCGCACCAGGGCGTCCGGGTCCGCGGCCGTTTCCTCCGCGGTTGCGGCCGGTTGGAGGTGGCGCCACACAGGCTCCACCAGTTCCTCGACGTAGTCGGCGATGCCGGCATCGGCGGTGCCGCGGTGCCGGTACAGGTACGTGCGCATGCCGTATTCGAGGCCACCGAAGAAGAGGTCCCGGCAGGCCGGCAGCGCGATGCTTCCGCGGATCTCCCCGCGGGCGATGCCCTCGCGGAGAATGCGGTCGAAGTAGCCGACGTAGGTGCGGTTCAGGGCGCGGATCGGCGAGTCCTGCTCCGGCGCCTCGTCGTCGCCGTGGACGTAGAGCAAGTCGACGCCGATGTAGACCTGGATCAGGCGCATCATGAGCGCCCGGTCCGCGGCGAGTTCCTGCACATGGTTGAGGGCGAGGGCACGCAGGCGCTCGCGGGTGCCCATGACATCGTTGAGGATGGCCTCGGCGTTCCGCGACAGCCGCTCGGTGTAGAAGCGGTCGAGGATGGCGAGCATCAGATCGTGCTTGCTGCCGAAGTAGTGGAACACGGTGCCCTCGGACACGCCGGCAGCCTCGGCGATGCGCCGGGTCGAGGTGGTGTAGAAGCCGTTGCTGGCGAAGAGCTCCGTCGCGGCCCGGAGGATTTCCTGCTCGCGGCGCTCGAGGCGCGTGCGGCTGGTGGTCTTGCTGTTTGCGCTCATGCCCTGTCTCCGGCCGGACCCTGCACCATAGCCCCGGCGGGGCGCCGGGTAAACCGGGTGAACGTCCTGCTGTGCCCCGCCTTGAGTATTGCTTGATTATTTTAAGCGATGCATAATTCCGCGACCAGCCCCGGGGAGCAAGCCAGCCATGACGGGACGCATTGCCATCGGTGGCGCCGCCGGCTTCTGGGGCGACGCCGCCCTCGCCACGCCCCAGCTTCTGGCCGGCGGCGCGGTGGACTACCTCGTGTACGACTACCTCGCCGAGATCACCCTGTCGATCCTCGCCCGGGCGCGGGCCGCCGATGACAGCAAGGGCTACGCCACCGATTTCGTCAGCGCGGCCATGGCGCCCAATCTCGATGCCATCGCCCGCCAGCGCGTGCGCGTCATCGCCAACGCGGGGGGTGTGAACCCGCGCGCCTGCGCCGAGGCGCTCCGCGCCGAGATCGACCGCCAGGGGCTGGCGCTCCGCGTGGCCGTGGTGCTCGGCGACGACCTCACCGAACGCGCCGGGCACCTCCACGAGGACGGTGTCACGGAGATGTTCAGCAGCGGCCCGTTCCCGCCACCGGAAGCGGTCGCCAGCATCAACGCCTACCTCGGCGCCTTCCCCATTGCCGCGGCCCTCGACGCGGGCGCCGATATCGTCATCACCGGGCGCTGCGTCGACAGTGCCGTGACGCTCGGCGCCTGTATTCACGCCTTCGGCTGGGGGGCCGGTGAGGTCGACCGGCTCGCCCAGGGCTGCCTCGCCGGCCACATCCTCGAATGCGGGACCCAGGCCACCGGGGGCAATTTCACGGACTGGGAGCAGGTCGTCGACAGCCTGCCCGAGGCGGGCTACCCCATTGCCTGGGTCGATGCCGACGGCACCGTGGAGATCGGCAAGGCGCCCGCGACCGGTGGCCTCGTCAGCGTGGGCACGGTCGCCGAGCAGATGCTCTACGAGATCGGCGACCCCCGCTGCTACCAGCTCCCGGATGTCACCTGCGACTTCAGCGAAGTCACCCTCGAGGCCGTCGCGCCGGACCGGGTCCGCCTCGCCGGCGCCCGCGGCCACGGCGCGCCCCTGCAGTACAAGGCCTGTGCCACCTGGGCGGACGGCTTTCGCGCCGGCCAGCTCTGGACCATGGTCGGGCGCGACGCCCGCCGCAAGGCGGAGCACCTGGCCGACGGCATCCTGGCCCGTACGGCGCTCATGCTCGAGCGGGCGGGCCTTCCGCCGCTCAGCGAAAGCAGCGTCGAGATCCTCGGCGTCGAGTCGCACTTCGGCGCCGGGGCCAGCGGCCTGGAGCCGCGGGAGGTCGACCTCAAGATCGCCGCGAAACATCCGAGCGCCCGGGGCATCGGTGTCTTCCTCAAGGAAATGGTCGGCCTTGCGCTAACCGCGCCCCCGGGGCTCACGGGGTTCGCCGGCGCCCGGCCCAAGCCCAGCCCGGTGGTGCGCCTCTTCGCCTTCCTGCTGCCGCGGGACGCGGTCAGCATCAGCGTCGAGATCGACGGCGCCCCGGTGCCGTTCACCCAGCCCGCCCTGCCGGCCCCGGCGGACCCGGGCACCGCCGCCGCCGACCCGGTGCCGCCCGCCGTGGCAGAGCCGCTGGTGTCCGTGCCCCTGGAGGTGCTCGCCTTCGGGCGCAGCGGCGACAAGGGTGACAAGGCCAATATTGGCATCATCGCCCGGCACCGCGACTTCCTGCCCTGGATCGCCGATGCCCTCACCGCGGACCGGGTCGAGGCCTGCTTCCGGCACTTCCTCGCGCCCGGCCAGGCCGCGCCGGTGGAGCGTTTCTATCTGCCCGGGGCGGGCGCCTTCAACTTCCTCCTGCACAGCGTGCTCGGCGGCGGCGGTACCGCCAGTCTGCGCGCAGACCCGCAGGGCAAGTGCTATGCACAGCTTCTCCTCGCCGAGCTCATCCCCCTGCCGCGGTCCCTGGCCGCGGCCCACGGGCTCGCCGATGCCATCGCCGGAGAGACCGCATGAGTGATCACGGGCAACGCTACGCGTCGCAGGTCAGTACCGCGAGCGAGATCTTCGCGGCCAACCGCGCCGCCCAGCTGGCGCTGGTGGAGCGCCTGCAGGAGCTCCTCGGCCGTGCCGAGCAGCTGTCCGCGGCGGCGCGCCCGCGCTTCGAGAAGCGCGGCCAGCTCCTGCCCCGGGAGCGGCTGGCCCGGCTCCTGGACCCGGGCTCGCCTTTCCTGGAGATCGGCAACATGGCCGGCTACCTGGTGGACGACAAGGATCCGGAGACGTCGGTGCCCGGCGCCACGCAGATCGTCGGTATCGGCTACGTGGGTGGCGTGCGCTGCATGGTCCAGGTGGACGACTCGGGCATCAACGCCGGTGCCATGACGCGCACCTCGACCCGCAAGGGCATCCGCGCCATGGATATCGCACTGCAGCAGAAGCTGCCCTTCGTTCACCTGGTGGAGAGCGCCGGCGCCAACCTGCTCGATTACGAGGTGGAGATGTGGATGCTCGGCGGCGGTATCTTCGCCCGCCTGGCCCGCCTCTCCGCGGCGGGGCTGCCCACCTTCACGGTGCTCCACGGCGCGTCGGCTGCGGGCGGTGCCTACATGCCCGGCATGAGCGACTACGTCGTCGGCGTAAAGGGCAACGGCAAGGCCTACCTGGCGGGGCCGGCGCTGCTCAAGGCGGCCACCGGTGAGGTCGCCGACGATGCGGAGCTCGGCGGCGCCGCCATGCACGCCTCCGTCAGCGGCCTGGTGGAGTATCTCGCCGAGGACGATGCGGAGGGTATCGCCACCTGCCGCGACCTGGTAGCCCAGCTCGGCTGGAACCGGCACTGCCCGCCGCCGCAGGCCCGGGACCACGAAGAACCCCACTACCCCGCGGAGGAACTACTCGGCATCGTTCCCGTCGACTACCGCCAGCCCTACGAGGCGCGGGAGGTGGTTGCGCGCATTGTCGATGGCTCGCGCTTCCTCGACTTCAAGCCGGGCTACGGCGCGACCCTGGTCTGCCTGCAGGCGCGCATCTACGGCATCCCCGTGGGCATCCTCTGCAACAATGGCCCCATCGACCCGGACGGGGCGAGCAAGGCGGCGCAGTTCATCCAGCTTTGCGACCAGGCGCAGACCCCGCTCGTGTTCCTGCAGAACATCACCGGCTACATGGTGGGCACGGCCTACGAGCAGGCGGGCATGATCAAGCACGGCTCGAAGATGATCCAGGCGGTGACCAATGCCCGCGTGCCGCGGCTCACGGTGATGATCGGCGCGAGCTTTGGCGCCGGGAACTACGGCATGTGCGGCCAGGGCTACGACCCGGATTTCGTCTTCTCCTGGCCGAACACGCAGATCGGGGTCATGGGCGGCGAGCAGGCGGCGCGCACCATGTCCGAGGTTTTCCGTGCCGGCGCGGCGCGCAAGGGCAAGCCCGTGGATGAGGCCATGATCGCCGAGCAGGAGGCCCGCGTCACGGCGCACTACGACCGCCAGTCGGACGCCTTCTACACCTCCGGCCGGCTTCTCGATGACGGCCTCATCGATCCGCGCGATACGCGGCGGGCCCTGGGCATGGCCCTGCAGACCTGCTGGGAAGCCCGGCACCGCACGGTACAGCCGAACGCCTTTGGCGTCGGCCGCATGTAGGGAGACGCAAGGCCATGGGCGAACTGCCGGAAGTGACTGCGCTCGAGCTGGAGCGCCGCGATGACACGCTGGTGATCTGGTTCAACCGGCCGGAGACGCGCAACGCCCTCTCGGCCGCGGTGGCCGGGGAACTGCAGCAGGTGTTCGAGGCGCTGCCGGCGGCCTCGCAGTATCGTTTCGTGGTGCTGCGCGGCCGCGGCGGCGTGTTCTGCGCGGGCGGCGACCTGAAGCAGTTCCGCGAGGTGTTCCAGGGCGGCGCCGAGCGCGCGGCGATCGTCGAGGCCAACGCCGCCTTCGGGGAGCTCATGGCGGCCATCGATGCGCTGCCGCAGCTGTTCGTTGTCGCCATCGAGGGCGCCGCCATGGCCGGCGGGCTGGGCATCGCTTGCCTGGCGGACCTGGTGCTGGCGACCGCCGGTGCCCGCTTCGCCCTGACCGAGGTCTCCCTCGGCATCCCGCCGGCGCAGATCACGCCGGTGGTCATCGAGCGGGTGGGCCTTGCCGAGGCGCGCCGCCTCCTGCTCTCGGCGCAGCGTTTCGATGGCACGGAGGCGGCCCGGCTGGGTTTCGTGAACGAGGTCGTTGCCGATGCGGAGGCGCTCGACGCGCGCCTCGCCTCGCTCCTCGACGAGGCCCGCCGCTGTGCGCCGGGAGCGCTGGCGCTGACCAAGCAGATCATCCGCGCGAGCGCGGCGGGCGGTGAGCGCCAGGCGCTGGTGCAGTTCGCGGCCGAGCGCTTCGCCGACGCCATGCTCGGCGACGAGGCCCGGGAGGGCATGCGCGCCTTTGCCGACAAGCGTGCCCCGGCCTGGGCCGGCGGTGAGGACTCCTGACATGAGCCGTTTCGACAGCGTACTGGTCGCCAACCGGGGCGAGATCGCCCTGCGCGTGATCGAGAGCGCCCGCGCCGCGGGCTACCGCACCATCGCCGTCTACTCCGATGCGGATGCCGAGGCGCCGCACGTCTTCGCGGCCGACGAGGCCGTGCGCATCGGTCCCGCGCCGGTGAAGGATTCCTACCTCGACGGGGAGCGCATCCTCGCCGCCGCCCGGCGGGCCGGCGCCGGCGCCATCCACCCGGGTTACGGCTTCCTGTCCGAGAATGCGCGCTTCGCGGCGGCCTGCAGCGAGGCCGGCATCGTGTTTATCGGCCCCTCGCCGGAGGCCATCGACCTCATGGGCAACAAGGCGGCGGCCAAGCGGCGCATGCTCGCCGCCGGCGTTCCCTGCATCCCGGGCTTCCAGGAAGCGCAGGCGCAGGACGACGCCCTCCTCGCCGCCGCGGAGGACGTGGGCTACCCGCTCATGGTCAAGGCCGCGGCCGGTGGCGGCGGACGCGGCATGCGCCTGGTCGAGACCCCCGCTGAGCTCCCCGGCGCCATCGCCGCGGCCCGCTCCGAGGCGGAGAACGCCTTCGGCAGCGGCGAGCTGATCCTCGAGCGCGCGCTGACGGCCGCGCGCCACGTCGAGGTGCAGGTCTTCGGCGACGAGCACGGCAACCACATCCACCTCGGCGAGCGCGACTGCTCCGTGCAGCGCCGGCACCAGAAGGTGGTCGAGGAGGCGCCCTGCCCGGTGATGACGCCGGCGCTGCGCCGCACCATGGGCGAGGCGGCGGTGGCCGCCGCCCGCAGCATCGACTACGTCGGCGCGGGAACCGTGGAGTTCCTGCTGGACGCAGATGGCAGCTTCTACTTCCTGGAAATGAACACCCGGCTGCAGGTCGAGCACCCGGTGACCGAGGCCGTCACGGGGCTGGACCTCGTCGCCCTGCAGCTCGCCGTCGCCGAGGGGGAGGCGCTGCCCTTCGGCCAGGAGGACGTCGACCTTTGCGGCCACGCCATCGAGGTGCGGCTCTACGCCGAGGACACCGCGAACGGTTTCCTGCCCGCCGCCGGTACCGCGGTGGCCTGGGTGCCGCCGGCCGGGGAAGGCATCCGTGTCGACCACGGCCTCGCCCCCGGACAGGACGTCACGCCCTTCTACGATCCCATGGTCGCCAAGGTGATCGCCAGCGGGCCTGACCGCGCTGCGGCGCTGCGGCGCCTGCGCCGGGCGCTGGAGGACACGGTGCTCTTCGGCCTGCCGTCCAACCGCTCCTTCCTCCTCGACGTGCTCGCTGACCCGGTCTTCGCGGCGGGTGAGGCGACCACGACTTTCATCGACGAGCGCTTCCCGGGCGGCCCGCCGGCGCCCGTGCCCACGGACGAGCAGCTCTGCTGCGCGGCGCTGCTGCAGTACCTCGAGGCCCTCGCGGCCTCCGAGGCCGCCCGGGTCAGCGACGACGCGGCCTGCGCTGGCTGGACCGGGCCCCGGGCCCTCGCCGTGCGGCGGCGCTATGTGCGGGACGGGGAGGATGTCGACGTCCTCTTGCGCCAGCTGGACGAGGCGCGTTTCAGCGCCACGCTCGGCGACCGGGAAGTGGTGCTCGAGCTGTTTGATGCCCCCCGCGACGGCTGCCTGCGCGTGTCCGTTGACGGCCTCCAGGCCACTGTGCCCTTTGCCTTCACCGGCCCCGGCGAGGTGAGCCTGCAGTGGCGGGGCCGCGACGCGGTGCTAACCGATGCCCTGGCCGCCCGCGCCGCCGGGCAGGGCGGCAGCGGTGACGGTAGCGTCAGCGCCCCCATGCATGGCAACCTCCTGCGCCTGCTGGTGGCCGCGGGGGATAGGGTCAGCGCCGGTGACGAGCTCGCCGTGGTGGAGGCCATGAAGATGGAGCACCGGCTGCAGGCGGCCGTCGACGGCACCGTCAGCGCCGTGCATGCCAGCGTTGGCGAGCAGGTCAGTGCCGGCGCCGTGCTCATCGAGATCGCCCCGGGCGACTAGGCGCGGGTCTGCCAGCAGTTTTCCGGTACGGGCGCGGTCGGGTGCCCCCAGCCTTGCCCGGCCGGGTCGCTCCCCGATACACGCTTTGTGGGGGCACCCGACC
>NZ_JBTOLW010000031.1:0-48914 GCF_054552115.1 Pseudohaliea sp.
CGCCTCAGCATCTGAAGTACGCGAGGCGCGAGGGGTGAGCGCGGGATACTTCTCTCACAAAGCGTGTATCGGGGAGCGACTGAGAGAAGTATCCCGCGCTCACCCCGTTATCGTGCGCGAAGGTGGGCAGACGCGGCGAACTAGCGGCCGTTGGGAAACAAGCGCAGCTGCTGGCCCGGCTGCAGGTACTGGCTCGGGTCCAGGGCGTTCCAGCTGACCAGGTCGTCCACGGTTATGTTGAAGCGGCTGGCAATGCGGTAGAGGGAGTCCCCCGGGCGAACGCGGTACCCTCGCGGCTTGCGCGGTCCCGCGGCGTCGGCGAGGGCGAGACTGTCGGGCCACGCGGAGCCACGCGGAATCAGGAGCGTGTCTCCCGCCCGGATCAGGTGGCCGTCGATGTCGTTCACCTCCCGCAGCAGGGCTACGCGCGTGTCGAAGCGGCGGGCGATGCGCACGAGGCTGTCACCCGGTTCGATGCGATAGTGGGCCCAGGATACCCGGTCTTCCGGTGCCAGCGCCGCCACACCACGCCGGAAACGGTCGGCCCGGTCTGCGGGCAGGAGCAGCTCATCCCGGCCCGGTGCGCTCGCCCAGCGCAGGTGGCCGGGATTCAGGGCGCGCAGCGTGCGCAAGTCTACGCCCGCGAGCTGTGCCGCACGCTGCAGCTCGATCTGGCCGCCAGTGGGCACGGCCAGGAAGGCCGGGGCGTTGGGGACCGGGGGCAGCTCCGCGCCGAGCGCATCGGCGTAGCGCACGATCGCCGCCAGCGCGATGAGCCGCGGCACGTAGTGTCGCGTCTCCCGGGGCAGCTCGAGGGACCAGTAGTCGGTGGGCCGGCCGGCACGTGCGTTGCGCGCCACGGCCCTGGCGACGCGTCCCTTGCCGGCGTTGTAGGCAGCGAGGGCGAGGAGCCAGTCGCCCTCGAAGTCATCGTTGAGCGACTGGAGGTAGTCGAGGGCGACCTCCGTGGCGAGGCGTACGTCCAGGCGCCCGTCGTACCACCAGTCCCGGGGCATGCCCAGGTAGTCTGCCGTTGCCGGCATGATCTGCCAGAGTCCCGCTGCCCGCTGCGGCGAAACCGCGTAGGGGTTCAGGGTGCTCTCCACCAGGGGCAGCAGCGCCAGCTCCGCCGGCATGCCGCGCGCCTCGACGGCCTCGACGATGTGGAAGAGATAGTTGCGGGCGCGTTCTCCGACCACCGACAGGTAGCGCGGCTGGGACAGGAAGTGGTCCCGGGCGCGGGCGACCTGTGCGTTGTGGATGTCGTGCCAGCGTAGCTCGCGCCGCAGCCGTTCCCAGAGGTCCTCCGGGGGCGGCAGGGGCGCCTCGACCGGTTTCCGCGCCGGGGCCGACACCAGCAGGTCTTCACCGGACGGGGTGTTTTCCCGGGCAACTTCCGCGCCGACCGGCCCGAGGGCCTGGCAGGCACCCAGCAGGAGCACCGCCAGGGCGGCGAGGCAGAGCCGGGTCATCCGCTGCGCCATGATGCAGAAGCCATGGTTCAGAAACTGTCCTTCCAGGCGCGGAGCTGGGCAAAGCGGCCGACGCTGTCGCCTGCGGGCACCTGGCCCGCGGCGCTGAGGCCGGCCAGGATGCCGTCGGCGTCGGGGCGCAGGAAGGGGTTGGTTTCGCGCTCGAGTGCGATGGACGACGGGATCGTGGGCTCATCGCGCGCGCGCCGTTCACGCACCTCGGCGACGCGCGCGGCCAGGGCCGCATTGGCCGGCTCGGCGGCGCTGGCGAAAGCGAGGTTGGCCTGAGTGTACTCGTGGGCGCAGTAGACCGCCGTCTCCGGCGGCAGGGCCGCGAGCCGCTGCAGGGAGGCGTGCATCATCGCGGGCGTGCCCTCGAAGAGCCGGCCGCAGCCGCCGGCGAAGAGGGTGTCGCCACAGAACAGCACGGGGGTCGGCGACGCCGCAAAATAGGCGATGTGATCCAGGGTATGGCCGGGGACCGTGAGCACCTCGAAGGAGACGCCCAGTACCGTGATCGCGTCGCCGTCGCGCAGGCGGCGGTCGATGAAGGGGAGGTCGGGGTTGTCGGGGCCGTACACCGTGCAGCCGGTCTCCGCTTTCAGCGCCTCGACACCGCCGACGTGGTCGAAATGATGGTGGGTGACCAGGATGGCCTCGAGAACCAGGCCGCGTGCCTCGAGGGCGCTGCGCACTGGTTCCGGGTCGCCGGGGTCGACCACCAGGGCCCTGCCGGCCCCGTCGTCGAAGAGCCAGATGTAGTTGTCGCTGAAGGCGCGTAGTGGCTCGATCATTGCCATGGGGTCCCTCACGAAGAAAAGCGGTTGCCAAAGGCATCCCGCGCTGGCTACCCTCTTAAGCTGGCCAGCACGTGGTGCCCGGATGAACCGCGAGTTTAGCGAGATTTCCCAGCAACTGGAAACCTGGTACGCGCGCGACGGCGGCGAGTTCCTGTACGGCGCGCTGCGCGAGCGGCTGCGGCCCCTCCTCGACGTGGCCTTCGGCTACCACACGCTGCAGCTCGGCCCGCTGCCGTTGCGCAACCTCCTCGGCCCGAGCCCGATCCGCCACCGCATCCTCGCCGGCGAACAGGCGGCCGGCGGTGTCAGCCTCGTCTGCCACTGCGACGAGCTGCCGCTGGAGAGCGACAGCGTCGACATGGTGGTCGCCCTGCACACGCTCGACTTCTGCGCGACACCGCACCAGTGCCTGCGCGAAATGCAGCGGGTGCTGACGCCGCACGGGCACCTGCTGATCATCGGCTTCAACCCGGCGAGCCTGCTGGGCCTGTCGCAGCGCGCCCGCGGCCTCGCGCGACGCGGTCCCTGGCGGGCGCTGCGCCCGGTGAGCCAGGGGCGCCTGACGGACTGGCTGCACCTCGTCGGCTGCGAACTCGAGCAGTTTCACCACGTCTGCCCGCTGCCGCTCTGGGGCGGGGACCGGCTGCGGCGTACGGTGGGCCGGGTCGACAGCTGGGCGATGCGGCGCAACCTCCCGGGCGGTTCCCTCTACATCGCGCACGCGATCAAGGAAGTGCCCAACATACGCCGGGCCCCGGAGCGCCTGGCCGTGCCGCGCCGCCTCATGGGCCTGGTGCCGAAGCCGGCCGCATCCTCCGGCGGCATGCCGCGGCACCCGCGGCGCCAGGGCAGCGATATCGCCGCGTGAAGCGCGTTGCACTGTTCACCGACGGGGCCTGCCGCGGCAACCCGGGACCCGGGGGCTGGGGCGTGCTCATGCGCTACGGCAACCACGAGCGCGAGCTCTACGGCGGCGAGCCGGCTACGACCAACAACCGCATGGAACTGCGCGCCGCCATCGAGGGCCTGAAGGCCCTGCGGGAGCCCTGCGAGGTCACCCTGACGACCGACTCCACCTATGTCATGAAGGGGCTCACGGAGTGGCTGCCGGGATGGAAGACGCGCGGCTGGCGCACCGCCGCGAAGAAGCCGGTCAAGAATGCCGAGCTCTGGCAGGCGCTCGACGCCGAGGTACAGCGGCACCGCGTGCACTGGGATTGGGTGAAGGGTCACAGCGGCCACGAGGGCAACGAGCGTGCCGACGCGCTTGCCAACCGCGGCATCGACGAACTCACGATGGAAGCGCCATGAGACAGGTGGTACTGGACACGGAAACCACGGGCCTGGAGGTGAGCCAGGGCCACCGGGTGATCGAGATCGGCTGTGTCGAGGTGCTCAACCGGCGCCTGACCGGACGTCATTTCCACCAGTACATCAACCCGGAGCGGGAGATCGACCTCGGCGCCATCGAGGTGCACGGGATCACCAACGAGTTCCTGGCCGACAAGCCGACCTTCGCCCGCGTCGCCTCGGCATTCCTCGAGTTCATCGACGGCGCGGAACTGGTCATCCACAACGCGCCCTTTGACGTCGGTTTCCTCGACAACGAGCTGCGCCGCGTCGATGGCAGTGAGCCGGGCCTCGCCGCGCGCTGCCGGGTGGTCGACACGCTGCTCATGGCCCGCGACCGGCACCCGGGCCAGCGCAACAACCTCGACAGCCTCTGCCAGCGCTACGATGTCGACAACGCTTCACGGGAACTGCACGGCGCACTGCTCGACGCGGAGATTCTCGCCGACGTCTACCTGGCGATGACCGGTGGCCAGACGACGTTCGAGCTGGAATCCTCGAGCCGCGCGGCGGACGGGCAGGGCGCTGGCGTGGAGCCGCGCCGGCTGCCGGCGGACCGGCCCCGGCTGCCGGTTATCGGCCCGAGTGCGGCGGAGCTGGCGGCACACGAGGCGGCCCTGGATGCGATCGCGGCGGCCAGCGGCGGCACCGTGGCCTGGCGCAGATCCTGATGCGTGCTGTCCGCTGCCGGCGCGTCGGCGGCATTTCTGGACTCCTCGCTAAAAATCGCTACCATTGCATCCCTTTCGGACGAGAGGCAGATCAATAATGCACAAGCAGCTTTCCCTGCAACGCCGGCCGGTTCCCTGATGCGCGCGCTCGGCCTGCTCCTCACCTTCATCGTGCTCTGGCTGCTCCTGTCCGGGCTCATGAAGCCCATGGTGCTCGGCCTCGGCCTGGTCTCCTGTCTGCTTTGCGTCTGGCTCGCCAGTCGCATGCATCGCACCGGGGAAGGCGAGGAGCCGGCGCTGCGCCCGCTGCGCCTGGGCGCCTATCTGCCCTGGCTGGTCAAGGAGGTCCTGCTGGCCAATCTGCAGGTGATGCGCATCGTGTTGAGCCCGCGCATGGCACTGGATCCGGTCCTGTTCCAGCTCAAGGCCAGCCAGCGCTCGCCTCTCTGCCGGGTGATCTACGGCAACTCCATCACTTTGACGCCGGGCACGCTGACCCTGGACGTGGACGGTGAGACGATGCTGGTGCACGCGCTGGAGCGCGCCGGCGTGGAGGGCTTGCGCAGCGGCGAGATGGACCGCCGTGTCAGCGCCCTGGAGACAAGCGCATGATGTTCTACCCGGTGCTCTTTGCCCTGATCGCGACCATGGCCCTGGCCCTGGCGCGAGCGCTGCTCGGTCCGTCGCTCTATGACCGGGTGCTCGCCGTCAACATGTTCGGCACCAAGACCGTACTTTTCCTCGCGGTGACGGCGTTCATGCTCGGGCGCCCGGATTTTCTCGATCTTGCGCTCGCCTATGCGCTCATCAATTTCATCGGGGTCCTGGCCGTGCTGCAGTTCTTCCAGTCCCGGGAGATCCGCCGGCGCTACGAGCGCCAGGGGCGTTAGCGTTATGGCGGGTGCGATCGATCTGCTCAGCTTCGCCCTGCTTGCCGCGGGCGGTTTCTGCGTCTTTGTCGGCGGTGTCGGTGTGCTGCGGCTGCCGGACCTGTACACGCGCATGCACGCGGCGAGCATCACCGACACCGCCGGCCCGCTGCTGGTGCTCGCGGGGCTGTCGCTGCAGGCCGGCTGGACCCTGGCCCTGTTCAAGCTCGCCGTGATTCTTGTGTTCCTGTTCGTAACGTCGCCGACGGCGGCCTATGCGCTCGGTAACGCGGCCATGGGTTCCGGCTATCGCCCTGCGGTGCTCAGCGACGAGAGCGGCACCGCGGAAGTCGAGGAAGGAGAGAAGGAGGCGCGCACGTGACACTGGTCTTCGGTGTATTCCTGCTCATCCTGCTGGTTATCGTGGCGCTGGCCATCGTGCGCAGCGAGGACCTGTTTGCGGCGGTCATGCTCTCCGGGATCTTCTCGCTGCTGATGGCCGTTAATTTCTTTCTCCTCGATGCGGCGGATGTCGCCCTGACCGAGGCCGCCGTGGGCGCCGGGGTCGCGACGGTCCTGTTCCTGGGGGCCCTCGCCCTGACCGGCCAGAAGGAGGCACCGCACATGGTGGGGCGCCGGGGCCGGTGGCTCGCCCTTGCCGTCGCCGTTGCCACCGCCGGCCTCCTTTTTTACGCCAGCGTCCAGAACCCGCATATCGGCGACGGTGGCGCACCGGTGCACCAGCACGTCGCGCCCTGGTACCTCGCCAACACCCTGCCGCTCATCGACATTCCCAACGTGGTGACCGCGGTCCTCGGCTCTTTCCGCGGCTTCGATACCCTGGGGGAAGTCTTCGTCGTTTTCACGGCCGGCATCGGTGTCATGTCGATCCTGGGCGTGCGCCACACGCTGGTGGAGCTGTCCGGCTCCGAGCTCGATGCCCGCCAGCGTTCCCTCCGCCACCACGTGATACCACGCACCGTGGGTCGCGGCATGGTCCCGCTCATTATGCTGTTCGCGTTCTACGTGCAGTTCCACGGGGAGTACAGCCCCGGGGGCGGGTTCCAGGCCGGTGCCATCGCGGCCGCTGCGATTATCCTCTACTCGATCCTCGAGGGCGATGATCGCGGCCGGGAGCTGCTGCCCGAGTGGGTGCTGCGGCTCATGGTCGCCGGTGGCGCGCTGCTCTATGGCGGTGTCGGTCTGGTCTGCGTCCTCCTCGGGGGTAACTTCCTCGACTACTCGGTGCTTGGCGAGGTTCCGTCATCGGGCCAGCACCTGGGCCTGTTGCTCATCGAGCTCGGTGTCGGCATCACCGTGACCGGCGTACTGATTTCCGTGTTCCACGCCTTCGCCCGACGCGCCAGCCGCTGAGATCCGACCATGGTTATCCTTGCTTACTTCAATTACTGGGTTTTTGCCGTGCTGCTGGTGATCGGCCTTTACGCTGTCATCGCCAAGACCAACCTCGTCAAGCAGCTCATCGGCCTTTCCATATTTCAGGGCGCGGTGTTCCTGCTCTACATATCCATGAACAAGGTCGAGGGGGGCACGGCGCCCATTTTCCTCGATGGGAATACGGAACGTATCTTTTCCAACCCGCTACCCCAGGTACTCATCCTCACCGCCATCGTCGTCGGTATTGCCACCACGGCCCTCGGTCTTGCCGTGGTCGTGCGCATCCGCGAGGCCTACGGCACCGTAGAAGAGGACGACATCAAGGCGCAGGACGTCGGCTCATGAGTATCCAGGTACATCTGCCGGCGCTGCAGATCGTGGTGCCGCTTCTGCTGGCACCGGTAGTGACGCTGCTGCGTGTGCGCTCGCTGCCCTGGGCGGCCACTACCGCAACGAGCGTGCTGACCTTTATCCTGGCAATTGCCCTCACCAGGCAGGTCGCCGCCGCCGGAGCACTGAGTTACGCGGTGGGCGGCTGGGCCCCGCCCTACGGTATCGAGCTGGCCGTTGATCAGTTCTCGGTGCTCCTCCTCCTCATCATCAGCGGCGCTTCCACCGCTGCGCTGCTGTTCGGCAAGGCCACGCTCGACCAGGAGATCGGCGAAGAACGGGCGCCGCTTTTCTTCGCTGCCTGGCTGCTGGTGCTCGCCGCGCTCTGCGGCATGGTCACTACCGGCGACGCGTTCAACCTCTTCGTGTTCCTGGAAATTTCCTCGCTCGCCAGCTATGTCCTCATCGCCGCGGGGCCGGACCGGCGGGCGCTCATGGCAACCCATCGCTACATCATCCTCGGGACCCTGGGCGCGACCTTTTACCTGATCGGTGTCGGCCTCATCTACCTGATGACCGGTACCCTCAATCTCGCCGATATGGCGACGCGCATCGGCGAGGTGTCGGAGCTGCGTCCTGTGCTGGTCGCGGCCGGCTTCATTACCCTGGGCCTTGCGCTGAAGGCCGCCATGTTCCCCGTTCACGCCTGGATGCCCAACGCCTACGCCTTTGCGCCGCATGCGGTCGGCGTGTTCCTCGCAGCCTGCGCCACCAAGGCGGCACTCTACGTGCTCATCCGCATTGACCTGGTGGTGTTCCTGCCCCACCTGTCGGAGCATGCTGCCCAGGTCAGCGCCTTTTTCATTCCCCTGGCGGTGGTGGCATTCCTTGTCGGCTCTACCGTTGCCGTCTTCGAGCGCAACCTCAAGCGCATGCTCGGCTATTCCTCCGTTGCCCAGATCGGCTACATCCTCCTCGGCCTGTCCCTGCTGACGCCCCTGGCCCTCACCGGCGCCATTGTTCACCTCTTCAACCACGCGCTGATCAAGGGGGCGCTGTTTATGGCGGTTGTTTCCATCGCCTATCGCGCGGGCAGCGTCCAGCTGCCGGCGATTGCCGGCTGCGCCCGTGCCATGCCGCTGACCATGGCGGCTTTCGTGCTCGCCGGACTTTCCATGATCGGGGTGCCGCTCACCACGGGTTTCGTCTCCAAGTGGTACCTGATCCAGGCCTGCCTCGAGTTCGGCGTACCCGGCTATGTCCTGGCCGGGGCGCTGTTGCTGTCATCGCTGCTCGCGGTCGTCTATGTATGGAAGGTCGTCGAGGCCGCCTATTTCAAGCCGCGGCCCGAGGACGCGACGCCGCTTCGCGAAGCGCCGCCAATGATGCTGGCCGCGCTGTGGGTCGTGACCCTGGCCAACCTCTGGTTCGGTATCGACAGCAGGCTGCCGCTCGGCCTCGCCCGGGCCGCCACCGCAACGCTGCTGGGTGAAGCGCCATGAAGCCGGAACAGCTGATGCTCATCGCCCTGCTGCTGCCCCTGGGCGGTGCCGCCGGCATAGCCGCAGCCGGGCGCGTGCCGAACCTCCGAGAGGCGGTGACGCTGACTACCGCCGGCGTGCTGGCACTCACGGTCTGGGGCCTGGTGCCGTCCGTGCTCGCCGGCGCGGCACCGCAGCTGGAGCTGGTGACGCTGTTCGACGGCCTTGCGCTGGTCTTCCGCCTCGAGCCCCTGGGCATGCTGTTCGCCGCGCTGGCGTCGACGCTGTGGATCGTCAACTCGATCTATTCGATCGGCTACATGCGCGGCAACCGCGAGAAAAACCAGACGCGCTTTTACATTGCCTTCGCCGTGGCCATCTTTGCTGCGCTCGGCGTGGCCTTTGCTGGCAACCTGGTGACGCTGTTCGTTTTCTACGAGATTCTCACCATCTCGACCTACCCACTGGTCAGCCACAAGGGTGATGCGTCCACCGTGCGCTCGGCGCGCGTCTACCTCGGCCTGCTGCTCGCCACATCGATCGGGCTGCTGCTGCCGGCGATCATCTGGACCTATGCAAAGGCGGGGACCCTGGACTTCACCCCCGGCGGTATCCTCGCGGGCACCGGTCCACTCGCGCTCGGCGTGCTGCTCGCATTCTTCGCCTTCGGCACGGCGAAGGCCGGCCTGATGCCCGTGCACCGCTGGCTCCCGTCGGCCATGGTTGCGCCGACCCCGGTCTCCGCGCTGCTGCATGCGGTGGCGGTGGTAAAGGCCGGCGTCTTTACCATCCTCAAGGTGGTAATCTACATCTTCGGTATCGACACGCTGGCCGACGCCGGAGCAGGCCAGTGGCTGGTCTGGGTGTCCAGCGGCACCATCGTGCTCGCCTCACTCATTGCCATGAGCAAGGACAACCTCAAGGCCCGCCTTGCCTATTCGACGGTGAGCCAGCTTTCCTACATCGTCCTCGGCGCCGCGCTGGCCACGGCCTCGGGCATCGTCGGCGCAACGATGCACATCGTTACCCACGCCGCCGGCAAGATCACGCTGTTCTTCTGTGCCGGCGCCATCTACACCGCTCTGCACAAGACGCTGGTCAGCGAACTGCATGGCGTCGGCAGGACCATGCCCTTCACCTTCGCGGCCTTTACGATCGCCGCTCTCAGCATTATCGGCCTGCCGCCCCTCGGCGGCGCCTGGAGCAAGTGGTTCCTCGTGCTCGGTGCCCTCGAAGCCGGAGAGCTGCTGGCGGTGGCGGTCCTCATGCTGTCGTCGCTGCTGAACATCGTGTACCTGCTGCAGATCCCGCTGCTCGCGTTCTTCCGCGAGCCGGCGGCCGGGGACGAGTTCCGGGGCGTGCGCGAGGCCCCGCTGCCCAGCCTGCTTGCGATAGGCATCACGTCACTGCTGTGTCTCGTGCTTTTCTTCGCGGCGGAGCCCCTCTACCAGTGGGCCCGACTGCTCCCGCCGGGATGAGGACCGTTCCATGACCGAACCGGAAAAGAAACACCTCTTCGACGATCCGCGCAACGTGCGCCGCCTAATCTATGGCCTCTACGCGCTCTGCGGCCTGAGCCTGCTGCTCGATTTCGTGATCCACCGCCATGTCGATCACCCCTGGGAGGCCCTCTGGGGCTTCTATTGCCTCTACGGCTTCGTCGCCTGTGTGCTCCTGGTGCTGGTCGCCAAGGAGATGCGCAAGGTGCTGATGCGCGGGGAAGATTATTACGATGAATAGCGTCGCGCCGTTTCTCGTCTTCTACGCCGGTGGCCTGCTGATGGCGCTGCTGCCCGATGCCCCGCGCCGGCTGCTCGCCCTGGCGGTGCCCGTCGTCGGTGCCTGGAATCTCTACAGTCTCGACGCCGGCGCCAGCGGCGCGCTGACCCTGTTCGATTACTCGCTGGTGCTGGTGCAGGTCGACCGGCTCAGCGAGCTCTTCGGCTACCTGTTCCACCTCGCTGCCTTCATCGGCTTCGTTTACGGCTTTTCGCTGCGCGACCGCATGCAGCAGGTGGCCGCGATGCTGTACGCGGGCAGCGCCCTCGGGGCCGTTTTTGCCGGCGACCTGCTGACTCTGTTCGTGTTCTGGGAGCTGCTTGCCCTGACCTCGGTTTTCCTGGTGCTGGCGCGGCGGACGGCGCGGGCCTTCGGCGCAGCCATGCGTTACCTGGTGATCCAGGTCGGGTCGGGCGTGCTGCTGCTGGCGGGCGCGCTGGTGGTCATTGCCGAGAGCGGCGATGCCGCGTTCACGGCCATGGCGCTCGACGGCCTCGGCCCCTGGCTGATCTTCCTCGCCATCGGGGTCAAGTGCTGCTTCCCCGGCCTGCACAACTGGCTCACGGACGCCTACCCGGAGTCGACCCCCGCGGGGACGGTGTTCCTCTCTGCCTTTACCACCAAGGTGGCGGTTTACGCGCTGGCGAGGGCCTTTCCGGGTACCGAACTGCTCGTCTATATCGGCGCCACCATGGCCATGTTCCCGATCTTCTTCGCCGTGATCGAGAACGACCTGCGCCGGGTGCTGGCCTACAGTCTCATCAACCAGGTGGGGTTCATGGTCTGCGGCATCGGTATCGGTACCGAGCTTGCCATCAATGGCGCCGTCGCCCACGCCTTCAACGACGTGATCTTCAAGGGCCTGCTGTTCATGACCATGGGCGCCGTACTCCTGCGCACCGGGCGCATGAACGGCTCGGACCTCGGCGGTCTCTACAAGTCCATGCCGTGGACGACGGGCTTCTGCATCGTCGGCGCCGCGTCGATTTCGGCCTTCCCGCTGTTCTCCGGCTTTGTCTCCAAATCCATGGTGATGGTCGCGGCGCTGGAGGAACACCATGAGATCGTCTGGCTGGCCCTGCTGTTCGCCTCCGCCGGCGTGTTCCACCACGCCGGCATCAAGATTCCCTATTTTGCCTTCTACGCGCACGACTCCGGCCTGCGCTGCCGGGAGGCACCGGCGAGCATGCTCGTCGCCATGGCGCTTGCCGCGGCGCTGTGCCTGTTCAACGGTATCTATCCCTGGGTGCTCTACGACCGGCTCCCCTTCCCGGTGGCCTACGAGCCCTATACGGCCGCGCATATCCTCACCCAGTGCCAGCTGCTTTTCTTCTCGGCCCTGGCCTTCGTCTGGCTCAACCTCAAGGGCCTGTACCCGCCGGAGCTGCCCAGCACCAATCTCGATGTCGAGTGGAGTTACCGGCGGCTGCTGCCGGCGGCCGCGCTGGCGGTGCGCAACGTTGCCGGCGGCGGCTTCAGCGCCCTCGGCGCGGGCGGTCAGCGCCTGGTGGCAGGCGGGGTGACGGGCACGGAGGGGCTGCTCCTGAGGGTGGGGCTCCTCGGGCGGGTCTGGACGACGAGGACCATCGCGCTCTGGGTGCTCCTGCTGCTCGCGGTCTACGTGTTCCTCGAGTATCTCCAGTGACCCCGGAACGGCTTTCCTGCGTGTACGGGCTGCCGCGGTGGCAGCTTGCGGCCTTTCCGGGGTGCTGCGTACCCTAGCGTGTCCCAGGGCGCCGCTTTCTGCAGGAATCTCTGATCATGCTCGAGTTCGAGACGCCGCCGCCGGACAGGGACGACGACGCCCTTTACTTCGTGTTCGAGGGCGGTCGCCTCGTCACCGGGTTGCGCGATAGTGGACTGGCGGCGTGGAGCCGGCGCCAGCTGGAGGCCAATGGCTGGGCGGTGCGCCGCGAGCAGTTCATCGGGCGCTGGCAGGGCCGGCCCTATTTTGCGGTGGAGATCGAGGCAGCGGCACTGGACCCGATGCAGCATCACTGCGGCAGCCTCTACCAGCTCCTCGGACGCCTCGAGGAGCCGCTTTTTGCCCTGGCAGGCCGCGCGGCACAGCTGCTCGCCTGGGAGCGGGACCACCGCTACTGCGGGCGCTGCGGCGAACCGATGGCCCTGGACGGGCGGGAGCGGGCGATGCGCTGTGCGGGCTGCGGCCGCAACGTCTACCCGCGCATCTCGCCCTGCGTCATCGTGCTGGTGACCAACGGCGAGCACCTCCTGCTCGCGCGCAACGCCCGCACGCGGCGGCCCTTCTACAGCACCCTGGCGGGGTTCGTGGAGGCGGGCGAGGACCTCGAGCACTGCGTGGCCCGGGAGGTGCGCGAGGAGGTCGGCGTGGAGGTCGAGGACCTGCGCTATTACGGATCCCAGCCCTGGCCCTTTCCGGACCAGCTCATGGTGGGCTTCCACGCGCGCTACGCGGGCGGCGAGATCGTCTGCGAGCCCGGCGAGATCGCTCACGCGGACTGGTTCCACTACCGGGATCTGCCGCCGGTGCCGCCAGCGCAGTCCATCGCCGGGCAGCTGATCCAGGCCTACATTGACGAGATCGCCTGACGGCGGGGGAGCGCGACAGATGGAATTCCTGAGTGAGGCCGGCCTTTTCCTGGCCCAGGCGGTGAGTGTGGTCCTGGCGCTGCTTCTGCTGGTCCTGGGCATCGCCGTGATCGCTCAGCGGCAGAAAAAGGGCAGCGGCGAAGGCCACATGGAAGTGCGCAAGCTGCACGAGCACTACCGGCAGCACGCCGAGACGCTGACCGAGGCGCTTGATCCGGAAGGCGCGAAGGCGGCCGCCAAGGCCCGGGAGAAGGCAGAGAAGGCAGCAGCCAAGGCCCGCAGGAAGGCAGCGAAGAAGACTGCGAAGAAGGCTGCGAAGAAATCGGCCAGGCAGGCGGGCGAGGCGGCGGCAGCGGAAGGCGACGGGCCCCGCGAACGCCCCGTGACCTTCGTCCTGGACTTCGACGGCGACCTGCGCGCCGCGGCGGCTGAACAGCTTCGGGAGGAGGTCAGCGCCGTGCTCGCCGCCCGGCGCGAGGGTGACGACGTGCTGCTGCGCCTGGAGAGCCCCGGCGGTATCGTCCACGGCTACGGCCTCGCCGCGAGCCAGCTTCAACGGCTGCGTGATGCCGGCGTGACCCTGACGGTCTGTGTCGACAAGGTCGCCGCCAGCGGCGGCTACATGATGGCCTGTGTCGCGGAGCGGATCGTCGCCGCGCCCTTCGCCGTGCTGGGTTCCATCGGTGTCGTGGCCCAGCTGCCGAACTTCCACCGCTTTCTCAAGAAGCACGAAGTCGACGTTGAGCTGCTCACGGCCGGCGAGTACAAGCGCACCCTGACGCTTTTCGGGGAGAACACCGACAAGGGCCGGCAGAAGTTCAGGGAGGAGCTGGAGGATACCCACGAGCTGTTCAAGGCGTTCGTACACGAGAACCGGCCGGCGCTCGACGTGAACGCTGTCGCTACCGGGGAGATCTGGTACGGCCGCCGCGCGCTCGAAGCGGGCCTCGTCGACGAGCTCAGCACCTCCGATGCGCTTCTGACGTCGCTGGCGGCGGACCGGGACCTGCTGGCGGTGCGCTTCGTCCAGCGGCGCAGCTGGCAGGACAAGCTGGGCGTGGCGGCCGAGGAGGCGCTCACCCGTACCGTGCTCAAGCTCTGGCAGCGTGGCCTGGACCGGCGCCAGGTCTGAGCCCGGCGGCGGGTGCTGGCTAGCTGTCCTCGCGGGGGCGAAGTGCCTCCACCGCCTGGTGGTGGCTCAGGAACACCTCGCCGCTCAGGTGATCGAGAAAGTCGGTGCGTTTGAGGCCATCCATCACCGGACCTTTCACCTCCGACAGGTTAAGCGAGATGCCGCGTTCGCGCAGCCGGTGATCGATGTTCTCGAGGGCCTCGAGGGCCGACAGGTCGATCTCGTTCACCGCCGTACACTGCAGAATGACGTGCTCGACCCGCGGCCGTGCGGCCACGATCGCGTAGATCGCGCTCTCGAGGTACGCGGCGTTCACGAAGTACAGGCTCTCGTCGACGCGGATGGAGACGAGGTTCGGGTAGGTCAGCACGTCGTGCCGTTCGATGTTGCGGTAGTGCTCCGTGCCCGGCACCGTGCCCACCACGGCGATGTGCGGCCGGGAGGTCTTGTGCAGGTGCAGGGCGATGGAGGCGATGATGCCAGCGAGCACGCCGAGTTCGACTCCCAGGGCAAGGGTAACCGCGATGGTCGCCGTCACGGCGATGAAGTCCGAGCGCGAGTAGCGCCACGCCAGGCGAACGACGCCCCAGTCGATCAGCGAGGTCACGGCGACGATGATGGTCGCCGCCAGCGTGGCCTTGGGCAGGAAATAGAGCACGGGCGTCAGGAAGAGGGCCGCCAGCGCAATCCCCGCGGCCGTGAACACGCTGGCCAATTGGGTCTGCGCCCCGGCATCGAAGTTCACCACGGAGCGCGAGAAACCGCCGGTCACGGGGAAGCCGCTGGAGAGGCCGGAAGCCACGTTGGCGGCGCCGAGGGCGATGAGTTCCTGGTTTGCATCGATGGCCTGGCGGCGCTTGGCCGCCAGGGTGCGTCCCACGGACACGGATTCGACAAAGCCGATGATGCTGACGAGGAGGGCGGAGACGGCCAGCTCGGACCAGAGCTTGGCGTCAAACACCGGGGTGCTGAAGGCGGGCAGGCCGCTCGGTACCGTGCCGACGACGGCGACACCGCGGGCTTCGAAGCCCCCGAGGTAGCTCGCCAGGGTCGTGAGCACGATGATCAGCACCGGACCGGCCTTCGCCACCATGCCTGCCGTGGTCGCCGTCAGGCCGGCGCGAACCAGCAGCGGTGCCAGGCCCCGGCGCACCCAGAACAGGAAGAGCAGGGCGGCGATGCCCGTGCCCACGGTCACCGTGTTGAAATCCGCCAGGTGCCCCAGGAGCGAGTGGCCGAGATCCAGCAGCGTCTCGCCATGGGCGTGAATGCCGAGGATGTGCCGCAGCTGCGACATGGCGATGATGATCCCCGAGGCCGTGATGAACCCGGAAACCACCGGGTGGGACAGCAGGTTGGAGAGGGCGCCGAAACGCAATAGCCCCATGGCGGCTAGCATGAGGCCGGACATGAGGGCCATGGCCACCGCGGCACTGGCGTAGTCGGCGGTGCCGGCCTGGGCGACCTTGCCCACGGCCGTTGCCGTCATGAGCGAGGCCACGGCGACGGGGCCGACCGAGAGCGTCCGGCTGGTGCCGAAGAGCGCATAGGCGACCAGCGGCAGGATGCTCGCGTAGAGCCCCATCTCCGGCGGCAGGCCGGCGAGGAGCGCATAGGCGAGAGACTGCGGGATCAGCATGATCGTGACGATCACCGCTGCCAGCAGGTCGCTCGCGAGCGTCGGGCCGCCGTAGCCCCTCAGCCAGGCGAGGGGCGGCAGGAGGCGGGCCAGGCCGCCGTTCATGCAGCGCTGGCGCCGGGCTTGCTCCGTTCAGGCTCGACCATCCACTCGCGGCCGCGCAGCATGGCCTTCCAGTAGACCGGCGGCAGGATCTTCTCCTTGAGAATCCAGGCCAGCCGCGAGGGCTTCTCGCCGTTGATGAGCCAGCGCGGGAAGCTCGGCAGCAGCTTGCCCCCATAGCCGAACTCCGCGAGCACGATCTTGCCCCGTTCCACCGTGAGCGGGCAGGAGCCGTAGCCGTTGTAGTGGGCGACGCCGCGCGCCTTGCCGATTGCCTGGAGCAGGTTGTTGGCGACGATCGGCGCCTGCATGCGCGCCGCGGCGGCGGTCTTGGCGTTCGGCGCGTTCATGGCGTCGCCGAGGCCCCAGACGTTCTCGTAATGCTTGTGCTGCAGCGTGTTCTGATCGACGTCGACCCAGCCGGCCTCGTCGGCCAGGGGGCTGGCGCGGACGAAGTCCGGAGCCGTCTGCGGCGGGACCACGTGGATCATGTCGAAGCGGGTGCTTTCCTCTACGGTCTCGCCCTCAGCGTTCTGCGTCTCGAACCAGGCGGTGCGGCCCGGGCCGTCAATGCGCACCAGGCGCTTGCCGAAATTCAGGTCGACCCCGTAGCGCTCCATGTAGGACATGAGCGCGGGCACGTATTCCTTCACGCCGAAGAGCACCTGGCCGGCGTTGTAGAAGGCGATATCGATATCGTTCAGGCAACCGCTGCGCTGCCAGTGGTCGGAGGACATGTACACCGCCTTCTGCGGCGCCCCGGCGCACTTGATCGGCATGGGCGGCTGCGTGAACACCGCGCGGCCGGAGCGCAGCTGGCTCACCAGCTCCCAGGTATAGGGGGCGAGGTCGAAGCGGTAGTTGGAGGTCACGCCGTTGTCGCCCAGGGTCTCCACCAGGCCCTCGATGCCGTTCCAGTCGAGCTTGATGCCCGGCGCGACGATCAGCCGGTCATAGTAGACCGGACGTGCGTCCTCGAGCAGGACGCGGTTCTGGTCCGGCTCGAGGTCACCCACGGCTGCCTGGATCCAGGTCACGCCCCGGGGAATGAGCGAAGCCGTGGTCTTGACAGTTTCCTGCTGCGAGAACACACCGGCCCCCACCATGGTCCAGCCGGGCTGGTAGTAGTGCACGGCCGCCGGGTCGATGATGGCGATGGCCAGGTCCTGCGTGCGCGCCATGAGGCTCGAAGCGACAGCGATGCCGGCGGCGCCGGCCCCGACGATGACGATGTCGTAGTGATCCCGGCGATGGCCCGGGGAGCCGGCGGTGGCCGTCCTGTCCTTCGCCGCGACCAGGACCTGCGACAGGTCATAGCCGCAGGCCTTCGCCCGCGCCAGCAGCTCGTCGTCGGGGACGCCGAGGCGGCGCTGGTAGAGCGCCCAGAGGGTCATGGAGCGGGTTCCCGTACGGCAGTAGGCCTGGATCGGCTTCTCGAGCCTCTCCACCACCGCGAGGAAGTCATCCACGTTCCTGTCGTTCACCTTGCCGGAGATGACCGGCACGTGGGCTACGTCGAGGCCGGCCTCCCGGGCCACCGCCTCGATTTCTGCGAAGGTCGGCTGGTCGTTGGCCTCACCGTCCGGGCGGGTGCAGAGCAGCGATTTCGCACCGGAGGCGACGATCGCCTCGATGTCGGACGCGGTGATCTGGGCGGCTACGGCGTACTCGTCGCTGACTTTTATGATATCGACGCTCATGACCTTACTCCCCCTTCGGCGCCAGGCGGCCGAGGTCCGGGCCGCCGAAGGCATTCAGCGGCAGCTTGAGAAAGAAACGCTCGCCTTCCGCCGGCGGCAGGTGCCCGGCGCGCATGTTGACCTGCAGCGAGGGCAGGATCAGCGAGGGCATGCCCAGCGTGGCATCGCGCTTCTCGCGCATGGCCACGAACGCCTCCTCGCTGATGCCGTCGTGGACGTGGATGTTGTCCTTGCGCTCGGCACCGACGGTGGTCTCGAACTCTAGCTCGCGGCCGTTCGGCAGGTAATCATGGCAGACAAAGATGCGCGTGTCCTCGGGCAGCGCGAGGATACGCTTGATCGAGCGGAAGAGGGTGGCCGCGTCACCGCCCGGGAAATCGCAGCGGGCCGTGCCGAAATCCGGCATGAACAGCGTGTCGCCGACGAAGATCGCGTCACCAAGCACGTAGGTCATGCAGGCCGGCGTGTGGCCGGGGGTGTGCATGGCGTAGCCTTCGAGGCCGCCGATGTTGATGGCATCTCCCTCAGAGAGCAGTACGTCGAACTGGGAACCGTCGCGGGCGAAGCGCTGACCGGCGGCGAAGACTTCGCCGAAGGTCTCCTGCACGGTGGTGATGTGGTCGCCGATGGCGATCCTGCCGCCCAGTTCCTGCTGAATGTAGGGCGCGGCGGACAGGTGGTCGGCATGCACGTGGGTCTCGAGAATCCACTCGAGTTCCAGGTGATTGTCGCGGACGAAGCTGATGATCTGGTCGGCACTCGCGTAGCTGATGGTGCCGGACGGGTAGTCGAGGTCGAGGACCGAATCGACCACGGCACAGGCGTTGCTGTCCGGATCGCGCACCACGTAGCTCAGGGTGTTCGTCGGTTCATCGAAAAAGGGAGTTACTACCGCTTTGCGGGGGTTGCTGGCGGGCTGGGCGCTTTCCATCGTGCTCTCTCCTGGCGTTATCGCTGTCGGGGATGGGTCGCGGGCGGTGTGGCACTGGGCCGGCGCCCTTCGGCCCGTGCTGCAGCACGAGACGTGCCAGGCACGGCAATGGCAACTTCCGGAAGAGGCCAACCTACTGAAAAATCACGTGAAGTTTTTGTTCGCGGCCTAAACCCGGGGGGGTCTACGGCAGACCGTCGATAGCAGGCACGTGCCATATATGACATTATTGGCAGAGATAAATGACAGATATGGCAGCCATGAACGTCATTGCTCGCGATACCCATCCAACGGTCGCCCGCATGCTGGACAGCTACGACAGCCCCGCGATCCTCGTCAGCCGGGACTACGAGATCCTGGCGACGAACGACCTCTACCGGGAGAAGTTCGGCGAACTCGACCCCGGCGAGGAGCGACCGCGCTGCTACGCGGTCTCCCATGGCTACGACCGCCCCTGCGACGAGGCGGGGGAAACCTGTCCGCTGCGCGCCGCCACCGCCTCCGGCAACCGCGAGCGCGTGCTGCACATCCACCAGACCCCGCGCGGCGAAGAGCACGTGGACGTGGAAATGCTGCCGGTGTTCGACGACGGGGGCGAGCTCGAGTTCTTCATCGAGCTGTTGCGGCCCCTGCGCACGGGCAGCGCCAATGATCCCGAACTCACCATGACCGGCAGCTCGCCCGCCTTCAACGAGATGATGGGTCTGATCTCCCGCGTCGCACCGGGCGAGGTGGCCGTGCTGCTTTCCGGCGAATCGGGCGCCGGCAAGGAACTCGCGGCCCATGCGATTCACCGTCACAGCCGGCGGGCAAAGCGGCACCTGGTGACCCTGGAGTGCGCCGGCCTTAGCGAGACGCTGTTCGAGAGCGAGCTGTTCGGCCACGTCCGCGGCGCTTTTACCGGCGCCAATTTCCACAAGCCCGGGCTCGTGGAGGCGGCGAACGGCGGCACACTGTTCCTGGACGAGATCGGCGACGTGCCGCTGCCGCTCCAGGTGAAACTGCTGCGCCTCATCGAGACCGGCACCTACCGGCAGGTCGGCAGCACGGAGGTGCGCCACTCGGATTTCCGCCTGGTCTGCGCCACGCACAAGGACCTGGAGCAGCTGGTCGCCGAGGGGCAGTTCCGGGAAGACCTCTACTACCGCATTAACGTCTTCCCCATCCGGGTGCCCCCGCTCCGCGAACGGCTCGAGGACCTCCAGGGCATCGCACGCCGGATCCTCGAGGACCTGGGGGAGGGGAGGCATCACCATCTCACCCAGTCGGCCACGGACCGGCTTCGGCAGCACCGTTTCCCGGGGAACATCCGCGAGCTGCGCAACGTCCTCGCCCGGGCAATGCTCCTGGCGAACACCAACGTCATCGACCGGGACGTGATCGAGCGTGCCCTGGCGCCCTCCCGCCAGCGGCTGCCAGGGGAAGAGGGGGGCCGTGCGCCCGCAGGGACCGCTCCCGAGGACCTGAGCCTGCGTGCGGCGGAGCAGCGCTACCTGCGCTGGCTGCTGGCTCACTTCGGCGGCGACAAGCACCGCGCTGCAGAAGCGGCGGGCATCAGCGTTCGCAGCCTTTACCGCAAGCTGGCGTGAGTTAGCGGCTGCGCTCGGTGGGGCAGGCGCGCCGCTTTTATTGTAATGATTGATGGCCGCGCAGCGACAAAAACAGGCAGCACTTTATTTAACATATAAAAGTTATTTGCAGCGCCACCGTTTGAGGGCGGTCGGGACCGCGTGTGAAACTTGTTGCAGGAAATCTGAAAATCAGCGCCAGGAAAGCATCGCAACCCATTGTTTTTATGAGAATTGCTTCTGTACGTTTTCCGTCCGCAGACGCACGGCGCATCGCCTTACGACCAGGTCCGCCTTCGGGATTGCTGGACACCGGCAACGCCCTTGTTGCCAGCCTTTGGCATCGCGGAGTCCCACATCCCGAGCTTACACCAGGCTGAGAACCTGGCATCACTCGACGCTGCGCGGCGCGCTCGAGTGTCACGCTCCGGCAATCAAAAAGAAGACGCAGAAAGAAGACGCAGCAGGTGCACGGGGTACGGCGCCATCAATCGGCCTGAAGCCGGACTCGAAGCACTCACAGCTGACGAAATGGGACGGCTCGTCGACGCCACACCCAGGTGCCGCAAGCCAGCCATTATCGACGGCGAGGGCGTCTCTTGCCTGACCTTGTTCGACGTCCGTGAAGCGACACAGCCCATTGCCATGGTGCCCGTGGTGTGGGCGCTTGAAGTGATCGAAAAGAGCGTCGAGGGCCTGTCTTTGTAGATCCCGGCCCCGGCCCAGCCTTATCCACAAGTGCGCATAATATATATTATGTTAAATTAAAGATTTAACCACGCAGTCATCCACAGCGACTGCCGGGCACCGGGGCACACCGCTCCCCTGCTACTGGCGTACCCAGGATCGCTCTGGCACGCTTGGGCTCCGGCCCGGCGCAGCCGCCTGCCGGGTGGACCCATCAAGAGCTATAGCAAGAGCCACATCAAGAGCTACATCAAGAGCGAGAGGACACTGCATGCGCGCCTGGCAACTCACCGCCTTCGGTCTCGATAATCTCACCTGCGGCGAGCTGCCCTCACCGGGCCCCGGGCCCGGTGAGGTTCTCGTGCGCTTTTCGGCAGCCAGTGTGAACCCCCGGGACAGCCAGATCATTGCCGGTCACTTTACGCCCGGCGTCGACTTTCCCCTGGTGCCGCTCTCCGACGGCGCCGGCACGGTAGCGGCCGTGGGCGAAGGTGTGAACCGGATGGCCGTCGGCGACCTGGTCGCGCCGACCTTCTTCCCCGGCTGGCTCGAGGGCGAGGCCTTCGCCGACGAGCGCAAGCTGTCCTCGGGCCTGGAGGTTCCCGGGGTCCTGCGCGAGTACGGGGTTTACGCCGAGGACGCGCTGGTCAAGGCGCCCGCCGGCCTCTCGGCGGCGGAACTGGCCTGTTTTCCCTGCGCCGGCCTCACTGCGTGGACGGCCCTCGTCGAAAAATCCGGGATCGGCCCCGGCAGCTGGGTCCTGGTGCAGGGCACGGGCGGCGTCGCGACCGCCGCCCTGCAGTTCGCCACGGCGCTCGGCGCCAACAGCATCGTGCTCTCTTCCAGCGACGAGCGCCTCGCCCGGGCGCGGGAGCTCGGCGCGACGGAGACCATTAACTACCGGGAAACCCCTGCCTGGGGCGAGCGGGCCCATGCCCTGGCCGGCCACGGGGTCGATGCAGTGGTGGAGATCGGCGGCGCGGGCACCCTGCCCCAGTCCCTCGCGGCCATTCGTCACGGCGGTCACGTGAACGTGATCGGCTATATGGCCGGTGCGGCGCTGGACCTGACGGTGTTCCCGCTCATCATCCGCAACGCCAACATCCACGGCATCGGGACCGGGCACCGGGCCGCCTTCGAAGCCATGCTGGCGTTCGTCGGCAAAACGGGGGTGCGGCCGCTCATCGCCCGGCGCTACGCCTTTACAGAGGCACCGACCGCCCTGCGCGACCTGGATGCCGGCGGCTTCCAGGGCAAGCTGGTGATCGACTACGAGGGCTGACTCGCCGCGCGGTCGCGCTCTTCGCGAAGCCCGAGGCGGCGGATCTTCCCCGCTTCCGTGCGTGGCAGCCCGGCCACGACTTCATAGCCCCGGGGTACCTTGTAGGCTGCAAGCCGGTCGCGGCAGAGCGCATCCAGCTCCGCCACCGCTGGCGGGTCTGCCGGGTCCCTGGGCTCGACGACCGCGTGGACCCGGCGGCCGAGGTCGGCATCCGCCAGGCCGATGACCGCCACATCCTGCACCTTCGGGTGGCTGCTGAGCACCGACTCCACCTCCGCCGGGAAGACGTTCGCGCCGCCGCTGATGATCATGTCCACGCGCCGGTCGCTGAGGTAGAGATAGCCTTCCTCGTCGAGGTAGCCCATGTCACCGACGCTGGTGAAGCCCTCATCCAGTTCTTCCAGGGGCGTCGCGCCCTCATAGCGGTACTGGGCGGGCCCGCCGGCGAAGCGGCTGAAGATCTCCCCGACCTCACCGACCGGCAACGCCCGCCGCTGTTCGTCGACGATGCGAAGCTCCGTCGCCACCGGGCGACCGACGCTGCCGGGGTGGGCCAGCCACTCGTTGCCATCGATGACCGTGAGCCCGTTCATCTCCGTTGCAGCCCACAGTTCAAGCACGCGCTCGCCGCCGAAACGCTCGATGAAACCGCGCTTGGCCCAGTCCGGGCACGGTGCTGCGAGGTGCCAGAGCAGCCGCACGCTGTCCAGCTCCGCTTCCGCGAACCCGGGCTCGCGGAGCATCCGCTGCATCATGGTGGGCACGAGGTTGAGTACCGTGGGGCGCTCACGCTCGATCAGTGCCAGCGCCCCGTCGGCGCGAAAACGCTCGTTGAGAAGGATGCGCCCGCCCTGGAAGAGCAGGACCAGGGAAAACAGGAACGGGCCGTTGTGATAGAGCGGCCCCGGCGAGTACATGAGGTCCGTCGGCGCCAGGCGCAGCAGTGCCGCGAGCGGATGGCCGCCGGGCGCATAGGCGAAGGGCCCCGGCGTCACGATGAGCTTGGGACGCCCCGTCGAGCCGCCGGAGGCGACGGCCTTGATGGGTTCGGGCGTGCCTGCCGCGGGCAGCGTGTCCGGCCAGGCGGTGAGGGCCTCTTCGGCCATGGCCGCGCGGCTGAGGCCGCCCCGCCCGGCGTCGTCGCTGAACGACGCGGCGGGGTTGGCAAGGGCGAAAAGCGCGTCGCGCTCCGCCGGCGGAAGGCGACTGCTCACCGGCATGGGAGTGCCCCCCGCCTTGTAGCAGGCGATGGTGGCGACGATGTGCTCGATACCGTTGGGCAGTGCGATGGCTACGTAACGGCCGGGTTGTACGCCGGCCTCCAGAAGCCGGTGCGCGAGGCGGCTGCTCCACCGGTCCAGGTCCCCGCGGGTCAGGCGGGCGACACCGCCCTCGGCCAGCGCGCAGCTCACCACGACCTGCTCCGGGTTGGCTTCGGCGTGCGCGTGGATCGCAGCCCCCGGCGTCCACAGTGTCCCTGGCATGGGCTCTCTCCTCTGTTCCTGATTCCTGTCGGCGCGCAGCATGATGGCACAGGAGGCGGCCGCCGCGTGAGCGGCGGGCTGGGCTTACCCCCGGGCTTTGGCGTTATACTCTCGAAACCTCGAAAACCCATAACCCATAACCCAGCAAGGGAGTATTGCATGAGCGTGTATCGTTTCCCCGAAGGCGCGGCACTGGTATTCGGCGGTTCCGGCGGTCTCGGCGGCGGCGTGGTCCGCCTGCTCGCCGCGAGTGGCACCGACGTAGCCTTCACCTACCACAAGAATCGCGAGGCCGCGGAGGAGAACCTCAAGGCTATCGAGGATGCCGGCCGGCAGGGACATATCGGCAGTGTGGACCTCCTCGACCTTCCCGCCATCGAGGCCTTCGCCGGCGAGGTGAAGGCGAAGTTCGGCCGCATCCACTCGGTCGTCTTCGCCACCGGTCCCTTCCTGCATATCCTGCCCATCATGGAGGCGGAACCGCAGGTCTTTTACGATACCCTCGACGCCGACGTGAAGGGCTTCTACCACGTGCTCAAGGCCGTGGTGCCGCACCTGCGCGATGGCGGTGGCGGTTCCATCACTGCGCTGACCACCGCGGCGATCCCCCGCTACATCGCTACCGACGGCCTTTCCTCGATTCCCAAGGCGGGCGTCCAGCACCTGTGCACGGCCATTGCCCGCGAAGAAGGTGCGAACAACATCCGTGCGAACTGCGTGGCTGTCGGCCTCATCGCCATCGGCCTGTCCCAGGAAATCGATTCGCCCCCGGGCGGCATCCTCGACCAGTGGACAAAGCAGGTCGCCCTCGGCCGCCCCGGCGCGCCCGAGGAGCTGTTCGATACGGTCGTGTTCCTCGCCTCCGAGAACGCCGGCTACATCAGCGGCCAGTCCGTGCCGGTCGACGGCGGCTACTCCGCCTAGCCGGCCGGGGTGGTTTTCCTGCGCGCGGCCCGCTCCCGGCGGCCGCGCACGCTGCCCGCGAGGCGCCTCTTGACGGCCTGGGCAGCAGGCATCCTCGACCTTCTCTTCCTTCTTTACCCTCTTCCTCCTGCTTACTGCCGCCGCGATCGTCCGCGCGCGGCGCCGCTCAGAGTAGTTCGTCGAACCGGATGGCATCGCTGCCCGCCGGCAGCGTCACCAACAGCCCGTCCACGCCGACCCGCAGCGGGCCATCGAAATGCCCGGGGGCGTCACCGAGGAACGCGCGCTGGAGGTAGGCGCGGGGCAGCGGCGGCACGAGGTGGTACAGCACGAGCGCGGCCACACCGGCTTCGCTCGCGGCCCGGGCGGCATCGACCGGCGAGGCGTGATAGTCGAGGATGTCATCCATGATGCGGGCGGTATTGGCGGCGCCTTCCCGGTCCAGCGCGTCCCGCAGTGTCCTCACCATCGCCGGTGCCAGCGCCTCGTGCAGGAGCAGGTCCGCATCCCGGGCGGCGCGGACGAGGTTCTCGCTGTAGACCGTATCGCCGCTCACCACGGCGACCCGGTCCCGCCAGGCCACGCGGTAGCCGTAAGCGGGGGCCACCGGCGCGTGGTCCACGAGGAAGACGCTCACCGTGAGTTCGCCATCCTCGTAGACCGGCACGGCGCCCCCGTCCGCCGGTGGGGGCGGAATGACCCGGGCCTCGGCACCGTAGCCCGCCGGCTGTGCAATCGCCTCGCCGTGGTGGACTATGCGATAGCCCCGGTCCGGGGCGTACGCTCGATTGAACCCGTCCACCACGCGCTCGACCCCCGGTGGGCCAGCAACGGGAAGCGGCGCCGCCCTGCCCTCGCCGCCGACCCAGTCGATCAGCACGAGTTCCCCGAGGCTGTCGATGTGATCGGAGTGCAGGTGGGTGAGAAACACCTGCTCCAGCCCGCCCACCGGAAAACCCATGGCCGCGAGCTTGCGCGGTCCGCCGGAGCCCGCATCGATGACCAGCCGGTGAGGGCCGGCGAGGATGCCGACGCAGGGTCCTGCCCGCGCGGCGTCGGGCATCGGTGAGCCGCTGCCACAGAGATAGACCCGGAGGCTGTCGGACGTCACGGCGCCCCTCGCGGCATCCGCGATTCGTGCGCTGGCCGCGCGCTCGAAGAGTTCCTCGCCGATGGGCCGGCGCAGCACGCCGGCAAGGACAGCCGCGACGAGGAGCAGGAAGCAGGCTGCGAGCAGAAGTCGACGTTGGAATGGCATGGGTCAGTTGGGCCAGTAGATGATTGTGTCCGCTGGCGTCACCGGGTCCGCCAGGGTCTTGTCGATCGCCACGGGAGCCTCGATGGTATGCGGGTAGAGCGGCGGGCGGCGCTCCGCCAGGTGCGCATCGAGGAGCCCGGCCAGCTCCGTCACCACCGCCGGGTGCCCCGCGGCGACGTCGACCTGTTCCGTGGGATCCGCGGCGAGATCGAACAGGCGCCGGAACGGCGGCCGCTCGCTGCGCTGCAGCTTCCAGTCGCCACGGCGCACGGCCGCATAACCGGCACTGTGCCAGTAAAGCGCATCGTGAACCGGCTCGCGGCTGGCACCGGTCGCCAGCGGCAGCAGGCTGTGCCCGTCGATGACGCGGTCGGTCGGCAGCCGCGCGCCGGCCGCCTCGGCGAGCGTCGGCATGACGTCGATATGTGCCACGGGCGCCTGCACCACCGTGCCTGCCGCTATCGTGCCCGGCCAGCGCAGGAACAGGGGCACGCGCAGCCCGCCTTCGTAGAGGGTGAGCTTCCAGCCCCGGTAGGGCGCGTTGATCTCCGCGAGACCGACATAGCCGGCGCCGCCATTGTCGCTGGAGAGGATGACCAGCGTATCCTCGGCGAGCCCTTCCTCGTCCAGGGTGGCGAGGATGCGGGCGACGCTCCGGTCGAGGGCCCGTACCATGGCCGCGTAGACCCGCAGGCGATGCGGCTCGATGTCACCGACGGCATCGTAGTCGGCGCGGGTGGCCTGCAGCGGTGTGTGCACGCCCCAGTGTGCCAGGTAGAGGAAAAACGGCTGGCCCCGGTGCTGACGGATGACGTTGATGGCCTCGTCGGTCCAGTAATCCGTGAGGTAGCCGCCGGGCTCGAACCATTCGCCGTCGTTGAAGCTCGCGGCGAAGCGCATGCGCGCCCAGAGGAAGCGGTCGATGGGATCAAAGGGCAGGTAGGCGTTGACGGCCTCCGGGTGCTCCTCGGGCAGGAACAGCCCGCTGGCCATGAGCAGACTGTCATCGAAGCCCTGGTCCGTCGGCCGGGAGCCCTCCCCGCGGCCGAGATGCCACTTGCCGATATGCGCCGTGTAGTAGCCGCGACCTTTTAGCACCTCGGCGAGGGTGACCTCGGAAGCCGGGAGTCCCATGGACTCGTAGGGGGGCTGACGTGCGGCGGCCTCCGCATCGTAGCGGACCGGGGGCATACCGTTGCCGGCGCTGTTGGCGATGAGGCTGACCGCCCGGCCCATCCCGTCGGGCATGGGCGTGAACTCGAAACCGGTTCGCGTGGGGTAACGGCCCGTCAGGAGCATCGCGCGCGACGGTGCGCAGCTCGCGGTTCCCGCGTAGGCCTGCCGGAAAAGTGCCCCCTCGGCTGCGAGCCGATCGATGGCGGGCGTGGGAACCCTGCCGCCGGCGACGCCGCCGCCGAAGGTGGACAGGTCGTTGATGCCGAGATCATCGAAAAGGATGAAGACGATGTTCGGCCTGTCGTCGCGCGGTCGCGGCGAGCCCGCGTGCCATTCCACCGCCCGCGGCGGACCGAGCGCTTCCCGCGCGGCGCGAAGCTCCACCAGCGCCAGCAGAAGCTCTGCTCGAAAGGTCCAGGCAAGCACGGCCCCGAGGGTGAGTCCCGCCAGCGTCGCGGCCCGTGTTGTTCTTTTCATCAGGCGGTCCGGCACGATTGACGCGGAAAGCGTCGCACAGGAGCCTCCTTCGGACAAGGCGGGAGCGAAGCGGCCAAAACAGGCTACACTCGTGATGACGCGCCAAGCCAGGGAGACCGCCATGAACGCCATCCTGCCCCCGGACCGCGAGGAGAGCACCGCCGAACGCTGGGCACGCTTCCGGCCCATCGATGGGGCCGAGGCCTATGTCGACAGCCTCCGTGGCCGTGCGGTGACGGTCTACCTCTTCGGTGAACGCGTAGCGGAGCCCGTCGACCACCCGGTGATCCGCCCGTCCATCAACGCCCTCGCGGCGACCTACGACCTGGCCCGGGACGAGCCGGCGCTGGCGACGGCCCACTCGCCGCTGATCGACGCGCCGGTGAACCGCTTCCTGCACATCCCCACCTGTCCCGAGGACCTGGTCCTCAAGAACCGCATGCAGCGGCGTCTGGGGCAGCTCACGGGCACCTGTTTCCAGCGCTGCGCCGGCCTCGATACCATCAGCGTTCTGCACTCGATCACCTACGACATCGACGAGGCGCACGGCACGCGCTACCACGAACGCTATCTCGCTTTCCTCAAGGAAGCTCAGCGCCACAATGTGATCATCGGCGCGGGCATGACCGACCCGAAGGGCGACCGCTCCCGCCGGCCCCACGAGCAGGACGACCCGGATCTGTTCCTCCACGTCACGCGGCGCACGGAACGGGGCCTCTACGTGACCGGTGCGAAGGCGCACATGACCGGCGGGCTGAACTCGCACTGGATCTGCGTCATGCCCACCATGAACCTCAGCGAGGCGGACCGGGACTACGCGGTGGTCGGCCTCGTACCCGGCGATGCGCCCGGCCTCACCTACATCTACGGCCGCCAGTCCTGCGATACCCGCGCTCTCGAGGGCGGCGAGATCGACCAGGGCAACGCGCATTACGGCGGCCAGGAGACGCTGGTGGTCTTCGACGAGGTATTCATCCCCTGGGAGCATGTCCTCATGGACGGCGAGTACGAGTTCGCCCAGGCCATGGTGTCGCGCTTCACGGCCTATCATCGCGCCAGCTACGTCTGCAAGACGGGCCTCGGCGACGTCATGGTCGGTGCGGCCGCGGCGATTGCCGAGTACAACGGCGCGGACAAGGCCAGCCACATCCGCGACAAGCTCGTGGAGATGACGCACCTGAACGAAACGATCTTCTCCTCCGGGATTGCCTCGTCCCACGAGGCGAAGCCGCTCGCGTCGGGCGCCTGGATCAACGACGAGATGCTGTCGAACGTCTGCAAGCACAACGTCACGCGTTTTCCCTACGAGATCGCGCGCTTCGCCCAGGACCTGGCCGGCGGACTGATGGTCACCCTGCCCTCCGAGGCGGACTTCAAGCACGAGGAGGCGGGCCCCCTGCTCGCCAAGTACCTGCGCGGCCGCAGCGATATTCCCGTGGAGACCCGCACGCGCATGCTCCGGCTGATCGAGAACATGACCCTGGGCCGCAACGCGGTGGGCTATCTCACCGAGTCCCTTCACGGCGCGGGCTCACCGCAGGCGCAGCGCATCCAGATCCTGCGCGGCATGGACCTGCCGCGGAAAAAGGCCTATGCCGAGCGCCTCGCCGGCATCGACGTCATCGCCACGGACGCCGGCGACTGAAGCGGCCCCCGCTCACGCAGCGGCGATGGTCGTGCGGTGCAGCAGCCGGTCGTGGCCTTCGTAGCCGCCGGTCGCCCGGTGGAGCACAGAGCGGTTGTCCCAAAGGAGCAGCGTGCCCGGCTCCCATTCGTGACGATACTGCACGGCCTCCCGGGTCTGCCAGTCGAGGATTTCGAGCAGCAGTTCCATGGCCTCGGTCTCGGCCATGCCCTCGATGCCGATGATGTAACCCAGGCAGCCGTAGAGCACTTCCTCGCCCGTTTCCGGGTGTGTGCGCACAAGGGGGTGGACCTGGGTGGCGAGGGCGTCGGCGGAGGGCCGTATGGCCATGCTCCGGTCGCCGGCCCGGTCGGCCTCGCCGTACAGGCCCTCCGGGGCATAGCCACCGCGCGCCGAGTGGATTGCCCGCAGGGGCCGGAGACGCTCCCTGAGGTCAGCGGGCAGGCCTGCCCAGGCGGCCCGCTGGTCGGCGAAGAGCGTGTCGCCGCCCCTCGGCGGGATAGTGATTCCCAGCAGGCAGGTGCCCGCCGGGGGCGTCGCCTGGAAGCTCCAGTCCGTGTGCCAGTTCTCCGCAAAGAGTGGCGCCTGCTCATCCGCCCGCCGGCTCACGGCGATGATGTGCTCGCGGCCCGGGATCGGCGCGATGAAAGGGTCATCGCCGAACGGGCCGAAGTACCGGCTGAAGCGCTCCAGGTGGTCGTCATTCATGGCCTGGCGGGGGAAGGCGAGCACTGCGTGCTCGAGCCAGGCGGCGCGCAGGGCGGTGACGCTCCCGGGATCCAGCGGGCGGGTGAGGTCGAGGCCGGTGATGGTGGCACCGCAGGCCTGGCCGGAGGGGGTGACGTCGAACGGCATGGTCATTGGTTCCTTTTTCCGCGGAGTGGATCGACAGCAACCGTATCGCGGCCCCGCCGCGGGCGCTATAATCTCGCACTTTCCGGCCTTCGTACACGCTAGGGATTTGATGCCTGATACCATGACTCCTAAAACCTTTGCAGCCCTCTTCGCCGCGCCCTTCCTGCTCTTTGCCAGCGGCGCGGGGGCCGCCGGCGACCCCGCGGCCCGCAGCGGCGCCGATGCCTTTGCCCAGCTCGACTACCTGCTGGCCACGCCGACGGACGAACGCCTCGCCACCGGGGCCCCGGGGCCCGGCTACTGGCAGCAGCGCGCCGACTACGACATCACCGTGACGCTCGATGACGAAGAGCAGCGTATCGAGGGCCGGGAAACGATCACCTACCACAACAACAGCCCCCACGACCTGCCCTACCTGTGGCTGCAGCTGGACCAGAACCGCTTCCGCCGCGACTCCGACGACATGCTCACGAAAACCGCGCCGGATTTCGCCCAGCTGTCCTACGGTGCGCTTGCCTCGCTGCTCGAGCGCCGTCGCTTCGAGGGCGGCGTGAGCATCGAGGGCGTCACCGACGCCCGCGGCGAGCCCCTGCCCCACACGGTCAATCGCACCATGATGCGCATTGACCTGCCCGCGCCGCTCAAGGCCGGCGAGAGCCTGCGCTTCTCCGTGGCCTGGTCCCACAACATCATCGATGCCACCGTGGTGAGCGCCCGGGGCGGCTACGAGTACTTTCCCAAGGACGGCAACTACCTCTACGAGATCGCCCAGTGGTACCCGCGTATGGCGGCGTACACGGACTACGCGGGCTGGCAGCACAAGCAGTTCCTCGGCCGCGGCGAATTCACCCTCGAGCTCGGGGACTACGATGTGGCGATCACGGTCCCGGCGGACCACGTCGTCGCTGCGACCGGTGAGCTGCAGAACGCTGACGAGGTCCTGACGGCGGAGCAGCGGGCGCGTTTCGAGGCCGCCCGGTCCAGCGACGAACTGGTTTTTGTCGTCACTCCCGAAGAGGCGGCGGCAAACGCCCGCGAGGCCGCGGCCGGCACCCGCACCTGGCGTTTCCAGGCGGAGGACGTGCGCGACTTCGCCTTCGCCAGCTCGCGCAAGTTCATCTGGGACGCGCGCCGCGCGCGCTCCGGTGAGCGCGACGTGATGGCCATGTCTTTCTACCCGAACGAGGCGGAGCCGCTCTGGAGCCAGTACTCGACGGCGGCCATCGCGCACACGATCGACGTCTACTCACGCTACACCTTCGAGTACCCCTACCCCGTGGCGATCTCCGTCAACGGCCCGGTCGGCGGCATGGAGTACCCGATGATCAGCTTCAACAAGCCGCGCCCCTACGCCGACGGCACCTACTGGGACGTCCGGCAGAAACCGGGCGACAAGACCTGGGAGCGCAGCAAGTACGGGCTCATCTCGGTGATCATCCACGAGGTCGGCCACAACTACTTCCCGATGGTGGTGAACTCCGACGAGCGCCAGTGGACCTGGATGGACGAGGGCCTGAACACCTTTCTCCAGTTCCTCACCGAGCAGGCGTGGGAAGAAGGCTATCCCTCGCGTCGCGGTGAGCCGGCGAAGATGACCGAGTACATGGCGAGTGCCACGCAGGTGCCGATCATGACCAACTCCGAGTCCATCCACCAGTTCGGCAACAACGCCTACGGCAAGCCGGCCACGGCGCTGAATATCCTGCGCGAGAGCATCCTCGGCCGGGAGCTCTTCGATCATGCGTTCCGGGAGTACGCGCGGCGCTGGAAGTTCCGCCGGCCGACGCCCGCGGATTTCTTCCGCACCATGGAGGATGCCTCCGCCATGGATCTCGACTGGTTCTGGCGCGGCTGGTTCTACGGCACGGGCCACGTGGATGTCGCCCTCGGCGAGGTCGCCCTTTACCGTGTCGACAGCCTCGACCCGGAGCGCGAGAAGGCCTGGGAGCAGGCCCGGGCCGAGGCGGAAGAGCCGTCGCTCAGCGACCAGCGCAATGCGGCTGCGGAGCGCCTCCTCGATCGGCAGCCCGCGCTAAAGGACTTCTACAACGAGAGCGACGAGTACCGGGTCACCCCCTGGGACTACGCGCAGTATGAAAAGGCCCTGGACCGGCTCACGGAACGTGAACGGGCGCTCCTCGACACTGCGGAGCACTTCTACGTGGTCACCTTCGACAACCTCGGCGGGCTCGTCACCCCCCTGCCGCTGCGTATCAGCTACGAAGATGGCACGGTCGAGGAGCTCACCGTGCCGGCGGAGATCTGGCGGCACAATGCCGAGCAGGTGAAGAAGCTCTTCATCAGGGACCGGGAGATCACGGCCATCGAGTTCGACCCCTACCGCAGCACCGCGGATACCAATGTCGCCAACAATGCCTGGCCCAGGAAGGTCGTGCCCAGCCGCTTCCAGCTCTTCAAGGAGAGCGAGGAGCCGAACCCGATGCGCCGGAATGACGAGGACGCATGGTCGCAGCCCATCCGCTGAGGCAGGGCCTGTTCGCCTGGCTGCTGGCACTCGTTCTCGGCCCGGGCCCTGCGGGCGTCGTCGCGGCGCACCCGTTCCACGCCAGCTACGCCGAGCTCTCCTGGAACGAGGCGGGGGATGCCCTGCAGGTTGCGCTGCGGGTCATCCCCGAGGACCTGGAAAGCGCCCTTTCCCGGGCCGCGGGACGGCGCGTGCTGCTGGACCCGGACGCGCCACCGGCGCCGCTCATCGAGGATTACCTCGGGCGCCACTTCCGGATCAGCACTGCGGGCGGCACGAGCGGGCCACCGGCATTCCTGGGGCTCGAGGTCGCGTGGGACGAGACCTGGCTCTACTTCACGCTGCCCGTGGCCCGCAGCGCAGCCCCGCTCACGCTTCGCAACAGCCTCCTCTTCGACGTCGCCGAGGCACAGTCGAACCGGGTCCGCCGCCTGTGGGCTCCCGAGGCCCCGGTGCTCGTGTTCACCGCCGGGGAACCCTCGCTGCCGCTGCCGGTCAATGAATAGAACCCCAGGCGGAGACCCTGCCATGCGAATGCTTGCCCTGCTGGCCGTCACGGGCGCCCTGCTCCTCCCTCTCGCCGCCAGCGCAGGCGACAACCCGTCCCCGCGAACGCTTTCCGTCCAGGGCGAGGGCCGGCTGAGCGTGCCGCCGGACGAGGCCCGTATCGGCCTCGCTGTCCAGGCGCGGTCCGCGGACCTGGCCACGGCTCGGGAAGACGTCAACGCGCGCACGGCTGCGGTGCTCGCCCACCTGGAAGGCCTCGGCATCGCCGCCGGCGACATCAGCGCCCCGGGGCTGACGCTGCGCCCGGAATACCGCTGGGACAAGGCCCGGGAGCAGCAGGTGCTCAAGGGCTACCTGGTGCAGCGCCGCATCGATGTCCGCCTCGCTGAACTCGGCCGGCTGGGCCTGCTCATCGAGGGCGCTGCCGACGCCGGGGCCAACGAGGTCTCGCCGCCGGTCCTCGGTCACAGCGAGGAAGACCGCTTGCGCCGGGAGGCGCTCGCGGCCGCCGGCCGGGATGCGCGAGCGAACGCCGAGGCCCTTGCCGCCAGCCTCGGCATGACGGTCGGTCCCGCCCGCACCCTGGACGCCGTCGAGGCACCACGGCCGCGACCCATGGCCAGCGAGATGATACTGCGCAGCGCCGACGCGGCCACCGCCGCCGAAAGCTACGTGACGGGCGACCTGGTCTTCGAGCGCCGCGTGAACGCCAGGTTCGACCTCCTCGAACCCGGCGCATGACCCGCGCGGGCCGCGCCCCGGAAGGCCGTACCCCGGAAGGCCGTACCCCGGAAGGCCGTACCCCGGAAGGCCGTACCCCGGAAGGCCGTACCCCGGAAGGCTTTTCCACCCCGGGGCATCCCGCTACACTTCGATCAAGGTCCGGATAACAGGTAACCGCATGTCAGAGAAACGCCCCTGGCTCCGCACAGGGCTGGCTCTCGCCGCCCTTCTCGCCAGCGCCCCGGTCGCGGCGAAGATCTGGTACACGGGCTCCCAGTCCGAGACCGGCGCCGAACTCGTCGAGCAGCTCGAGGAACGCCATTACGCGAAGCTCGAGTACGACGACGAGCTCTCCTCCGAGCACCTCGACAACTACATCGAGAGCCTGGATGGGGGGAAGATGTTCTTCACCCGTGCCGACATCGAGTCCTTCGAGCAGTTCCGCTATGTCATGGACGAGGCCCTGCCGCGCGGCCGCCTCGACGCCGGCTTCGAGATCTTCAATCGCTTCGAGGACCGGCTGACGACCCGCCTCGAAGCCGTCGTGGAAACACTGCCGGCCCTTTATGCCGCCATGGATTTCACGCGCGACGAGACCTACGCGGTGGATCCCGAACTCCGGGACTGGGCTGCTGACGAGGCGGCCCTGGACGTGCGCTGGCGCAAGCATCTGAAGAACCAGGCGCTCAGCCTGCGCCTGGCGGACAAGGACGAGGACGATATCGTTGACACGCTCCTGAAGCGCTACCGCACCCAGTTGACCCGCGTGCGCCAATACAACGCCCAGGACGTGTTCCAGCTCTACGCCAACGCGCTCACGGAGCTTTATGACCCGCATACGAACTACTTCTCGCCACGCCGCAAGGAGAACTTCGACATCAATATGAGCCTGTCCCTCGAGGGGATCGGCGCGGTGCTGCAGCTGGAGGACGAATACACCAAGGTGTCGCGGCTGGTCGCCGCCGGCCCCGCCGACAAGCAGGGCGAGCTCAAGCCGGCAGACCGCATCATCGCTGTGGGCCAGGGGGACAGCGGGCCCCTGGTCGACGTGATCGGCTGGCGCCTGGACGAGGTCGTTGACCTCATCCGCGGGCCCAAGGGTACTACCGTGCGCCTCAGCGTGATCCCGGCCGATGCCGCCTCCACGGAGGTGCGCAAGGAAATCCAGATCGTTCGCAATACGGTGAAGCTCGAGGAGCAGTCAGCGCACAGCCGTGTTATCGAGGTTCCCGCCGGTGAAGGGAGCACGATCAAGGTGGGGGTTATCGATATCCCCGCCTTCTACATCGACTTCGAGGCCATGCGCCGCGGCGACGACGACTACAAGAGCACCACCCGCGATGTGCGCCGGCTCCTCGATGAACTCGAAAGCAAGGACGTCGAGGGTATCGTGGTCGACCTGCGCAACAACGGCGGCGGCTCCCTGCAGGAGGCCAACGAGCTGACGGGGCTGTTCATCGAGTACGGCCCGACGGTGCAGATACGCCACTCCTCCCGGCGCGTCTGGCGCGACGGCAAGCGCATGCGCACGCCCTACTACGACGGCCCGCTGGTGGTCCTCATCAACCGGCTCAGTGCGTCGGCCAGCGAGATCTTTGCCGGCGCCATCCAGGACTACGAGCGCGGGATCATCGTCGGCGACCGGTCCTACGGCAAGGGTACGGTGCAGACGCTCGTCCCGCTCACGGAGGGCCAGCTGAAAATCACCGAAAGCAAGTTCTACCGCATTTCAGGCGACAGCACGCAGCACCGGGGTGTCGTACCGGACATTAGCTTCCCGTCGCTCTACGACCCGGAGGACATCGGCGAGAGCTCCCTGGAGCACGCGCTGTCCTGGGACCAGATCAACCCGGTACGCCATCGCCGCTACGGTGATCTCGACCCGCTGATCCCCGAGCTTTCCGCGCTGTTCCAGGAGCGCAGCGCATCGGACCCGGACTTCAACTTCCTTGTCGACCGGGTTGCCCTTGCCGACGACAACGATGACATCCAGGTGGTCTCTCTCAACGAGGAAACCCGCCGTGCCGAGCGCGAGGCGCGCGAAGCACGGGCGCTCGCCATCGAGAACAAGCGCCGCCAGGCACTGGGTGAGGAGCCGCTGGCGTCCTTCGACGACGAGTCCGAAGAGGAAGACGCGGCAGCCACGGAGGATGAAGAGGACAAGGCCGACGTGCTGCTCAGCGAGGCGGGCAATATCCTCGTCGACGCGCTGCTCATGCGCAAGCAGGCCTACGCTATTCACAGCCCCGAGGAAGACTAGGCGCTTCGCCGCCGATCGTCGCGGGGGACTAGCGCACTGGCCGTCCCTCGACGGTACTGTACCAGCCGAGCTCCGCCGCGAGGCGAACCACGTCGCCGACGATGATCAGGGTGGGCGGCGCCGGCTTCTCCGCCGCTACCACGGCCGTCATGGTGCCCAGGGTGCCGGTGATCACCCGCTGTTCCGGGCTGGTGGCCTTCTCGACCAGTGCCACCGGCGTTGCCGGGTCCCGGCCGTGCGCGATGAGCTGCTCACAGATGATCGGCAGCCCCACCAGGCCCATGTAGAACACCAGCGTCTCCGTCGTCGACTGGAACTCCTCCCAGCGGTGGCGAAGCTTCCCGTCCCGCGTGTGCCCGGTGACGAAACGTACTGACTGGGCGTAATCCCGGTGCGTGAGGGGAATGCCCGCGTAGCAGGCAGCGGCATTGGCGGCCGTGATGCCCGGCACGATCTGGAAGGGGATCCCGGCGCGGGCCAGCTCGTCCATCTCTTCGCCACCGCGGCCGAAGACGAAAGGGTCACCGCCCTTCAGGCGCACCACGCACTTGCCCTCGCGGGCCAGTTCGACGAGGGTACGGTTGATCTCGTCCTGGGGCACGCTGTGCCGGGATCGCTGCTTGCCCACGTAAAGGCGCTCGGCGTCGCGGCGGGCGAGTTCCAGGATACCGTCACCCACGAGCCGGTCGTAGAGGATCACGTCGCCGCGCTGTAGCAGCCGCAGCGCCCGGAAGGTCAGCAGGTCCGGGTCACCGGGCCCGGCGCCGATGAGAAAGACCTCGCCGCGCGGCGCTTCCCCACCCTCAAGCAGCTCATCGACCTTCGCAGCGGCCCCCGCCTCGTCGCCCGCGAGCACGAGCTCGGCGACAGGACCCTCGGCCAGACCCTCGAGGAGCCGGCGGCGGGCGCTCTCGTCACTGATGGCGGCACGCACCCTGGCGCGGCAGGTTCCCAGGAAACGGGCGAGACGCCCGAAGCCCGACGGCAGCTCGGCCTCCAGGCGCCGGCGCAGGGCGCGTGCGAGCACCGGGCTGGCGCCCCCGGTGCCGATCGCGACCAGGAGCGGGTCCCGGTCCACGATGGCGGGGAAGGTAAAGGTACACAGCGCCGGTGTGTCTACGACGTTGACCGGCAGGCGGCGGGCCGCGGCCTCGTCCGCCACCGCGGCGTTAACGGTTTCGTCCGGTGTTGCCGCGATCACGAGGTCCCGGCCGGCCAGGTCACCGCGGCGGTAGCGCCGGCGCAGCCATTCCCCGTCGTGTTCAGTGAGCAGGGCCGCCAGTGCCGGGTCGATGGCCGGCGCCACCACGGTGACCCGTGCACCCGCCCGGCAGAAAAAGCGCGCCTTGCGCAGGGCGACGGTGCCTCCGCCCACCAGCAGCACGGGCCGGCACGCCAGGCGCAGGAAGACCGGCAGTGCGTGCACGTTCAGCCGCCCAGGGTGTCCCGGCCGTCGAGGTAGGGCTGCAGCGCCTCGGGGAGGTGCACGCTGCCGTCGGCCCGCTGGCCGTTCTCCAGCAGGGCCACGAGGGTGCGGCCCACGGCCAGCCCGGAGCCGTTCAGCGTGTGCAGCAGCTCCGGTTTTCCGGTCTCCGGGTTGCGCCAGCGCGCCTGCATGCGCCGGGCCTGGAAGTCACCGAAGTTGCTGCAGGAGGAGATCTCCCGGTAGGCGGACTGGCCTGGCAGCCAGACCTCGAGGTCGTAGGTCTTGCGCGCGGAGAAGCCCAGGTCGCCGCCGCAGAGCAGCACCCTCCGGTAGGGCAGCTCCAGCCGCTGGAGCACCGTTTCGGCGTGCCCCGTAAGCCGCTCCAGGGCGTCGTCGGAGTCACCGGGGCGCACGAAGCACACGAGCTCGACCTTTTCGAACTGGTGCTGGCGGATCATGCCGCGCGTATCGCGGCCATAGCTTCCCGCCTCGCTGCGGAAGCAGGGTGTATGACTGGTAAAGGCCAGGCCGCCCTCCCCCAGCTCCGTGTCCTCGAAAATCCGGTCGCGGGCGAGGTTGGTCACCGGCACCTCTGCCGTGGGAATCAGGTAGTAGTCGTGATCCCCCTCGAGGCGGAACAGGTCCTCGGCGAACTTGGGCAACTGCCCGGTGCCGCGCAGCGAATCCGCATTCACGATGTAGGGAACGTAGACTTCCCGGTAGCCGTGCTCGCGGGTGTGAAGATCGAGCATGAACTGGACCAGCGCGCGATGCACACGGGCCAGCATGCCGTGCATGACCACGAAGCGGGAGCCGGTGATCTTCGTCGCCGCTTCCGTATCGAGAAGGCCCAGGCCCTCCCCGAGGTCCACGTGGTCGCGCGGTTCGAAGTCGAAGGACGGCGGGGCGCCCCAGCGTCCGACCTCGACATTATCCTCCTCGCCGGCACCCTCGGGAACGGCCTCGTCGGGCAGGTTGGGCACGGCAGCGAGCCAGGCCTCGAGCTCACCCTGGGCCTCCCGGGCCGCTTCCGTGGCCTTGTCGAGGCGCTCGCCGATCACCGCCAGGCGTTCATTGACCTTCGCCTTGGCGTCATCGACGGACATGCCCTCGCCGATGAGCCTGCCGATCTCCTTGCTCGCGGCCTTGCGCTCGGCAAGAAGTTCCTGGCTCTCGATATCCGCCTCCCGGCGCCGGTTGTCCAGGGCCCGGAAGGCCTCGACGTCAAAGCGGTAGCCCCGGCGGGCGAGCGCCTCCGCGGCGCTTTGCGGGTCCTTCCTGAGTTCACGAACGTCCAGCATGTTCTCTCTGTCCTTTCATCGATCCGGTGACTGCGGTTCAGGGCGGCTCAGGCAAGGGGACGCAGCAGGTACATGGTGCCGGCAGCGGCGAGCACGCAGCCGATCACGCTGGCCAGCACGTAGGCCAGCGCCAGTGCCGGCTCACCCTGCTGCCACAGCTCCACCGTCTCGAGAGAAAAGGTCGAAAAGGTGGTGAAAGCGCCGAGAAAGCCGACCATGAGCACGCTGCGCCAGTCCGGGTGCAGGCTGCCACGCTCCAACAGCACGAACACGGCCCCGATGCCCGCGGAGCCCGCGAGGTTGACCAGGAAGGTCCCGACGGGCCAGGCGCCGGCCCAGAGGCTGTGCGCGAGGCTCCCCAGCAGGTAGCGGGCCACGGCTCCGCCGGCACCGCCGAGGGCCACGAAGAGCAGGTATTTCATGGCGCAGAATACCCTTGCCGTCCTGCGCGGGGATTGTACGGCCTTTGGGCCCGCACCAACAGGCGCCGTCAGTCCTCGTAGCGGCGCCGGGCACTGGCGGCATCGAGCGCCCGGAAGCGCTCGAGCCGTTCGGCGATGCGCTGTTCCAGGCCGCGGTCCACCGGATGGTAGAAACGGGCGTCCTTCAGCGCCTCGGGGAAGTAATTCTCCCCCGCCGCGTAGGCGCCGGGCTCATCGTGGGCGTAGCGATAGTCCGCGCCGTGACCCTCCGCCCTCGCGAGCGTCGTCGGCGCGTTGCGCAGGTGGTTCGGCACCTCGTCGCTGCCGCCGCTCTCGACCACCGCCGCGGCCGCCTTGAAGGCGTTGTAGACCGCGTTGCTCTTGGGTGCCGCGGCCAGGTAGGCGACCGCCTGTGCCAGCGCGAGCTCGCCTTCAGGGCTGCCGAGGCGCTCCAGCACCTGCCAGGCGTCGAGGGCGAGGCCCAGCGCCCGCGGGTCCGCGTTGCCGATATCCTCGCTGGCCATGCGCGCCACGCGCCGCGCCACGTAGAGTGGGTCACAACCGCCATCGAGCATGCGACAGAGCCAGTACAGGGCCGCATCCGGCGCACTGCCGCGCACGGCTTTGTGCAGGGCGCTGATCTGGTCGTAGAAGGCATCGCCGCCCTTGTCGAAGCGGCGCAGGGACTGCTGGAGCACCTCGTCGAGGAGCGCATCGTCCAGGGTGGCCGGTGCCCCGTCGCCGCCGGCGGCGAGGTCGACGGCCAGTTCCAGCAGGTTCAGTGCGCGCCGTCCGTCGCCGTCAGCCTGCGCGGCAAGGCGAGCCAGTGCGCCGGGCGCTGCCGGCGGCGGCGCCGGCAGCGCCGCGAGGCCACGCTCGAGCAGCGTCTCCAGTTCCCCGGGGGCCAGCGCGCGCAGCTTGTAGACCCGTGCCCGGGACAGGAGCGCGCTGTTGAGCTCGAAGGCGGGGTTCTCGGTGGTGGCACCGATAAAGATCAGCGTGCCGTCCTCCACGTAGGGCAGGAAGGCATCCTGCTGCGCCTTGTTGAAGCGATGGACCTCGTCGACGAAAAGTACCGTATCGCGGCCTTGCGCACGGGCGGCGAGGGCCGCATCGACCGCGCCGCGAATGTCCTTGACGCCGGAAAGGACCGCGGAGAGCTGCAGGAACTGCGCGTCGGCCGCGGCCGCGGCGAGGCGCGCCAGCGTGGTCTTGCCGACCCCCGGCGGCCCCCAGAACAGCATGGAGTGGAGCTGGCCCCGGGCAAGCGCCGCAGCCAGTGGCTTGCCTGGGCCGAGGAGATGGCGCTGGCCCACGAAGGCATCCAGGCTCGCCGGCCGAAGGCGCGCCGCCAGGGGCTCGTAGGCGCCCCCCGCCTCGCCGGCGAAGAGGTCGTCGCTGCCGGCTACCGCCATGGCTCAGTCGCCTTCCCGGTACACGTCCACGCCGGCCGGCGGCGTGAAATCGAAGGTGCCTGCGGGCAGCGGGGCCTCGTCGAGGTCGAGGAAGCGGATGTCGATGGCCTGCCCGAGCCGGTCGATGATGCGCATGGTGGCGGGCAGACCACCCGCGAAGGTGAGCTCGGCCTCCCGGAAGCCCGCGTCTGCCGCCCGCGGCAGGACCCGGAAGCGGTCCGGTCCGGGCGCCTGGACGACAAAGGCTTCGGCCAGGCCCGGCGCATCCGCCGCCAGGAGCAGCAGGGGCGCGGCGGCGCCGTCGTCGAAACGCCGGCGCGTAGCCGTCGCCAGGTCGCGGTCGTAGTGCCAGAGGACCCCCTCGCTGGCGACCAGCAGCTGGCTGTCCGGTTCCGTGATTTCCCAGCGGAAGCGGTCCGGCCGGCGCAGGCTGAAGCGGCCGGCGCTGTGCGCCGGGGTCGCCCCAGCGCCGTTTTCCACCGACTGCTCGAAGCGGCCGCTGAGCTGGTCCAGGGGCGCCAGGCGAGCCGCGAGCGCCCTCGCGGCATCGTCGGCGCGCGCGACGAGGGGAAGCAGAAGCAGGAGGGTGAGGGCCAGGCGCGGAGAAAGCACGGCTCAATCTCCGACCGGTGGCGGCGCGAGCACCTCGCGCTGGCCGTTGCTGCCCATCTCCGACACCACGCCCGACGCCTCCATGGCCTCGATGAGGCGGGCGGCGCGGTTGTAGCCGATGCGCAGCTTGCGCTGGACGCTGGAGATGGATGCCCGCCGGCTCTGGGTAACGTAGTGCACCGCCTCGTCGTAGAGCGCGTCGTCCTCGTCGTCGCCCTCCTCCGACTGCAGCTCCCCTGGCGTGACCGCGACGCTGCTGCCCTCGTCCAGCAGGCTCTCGATGTAGGCCGGCTCGCCGCGGCGTTTCCAGTCCGAGACGACCCGGTGCACCTCGTCGTCGGAGCAGAAGGCGCCATGGACGCGGTTGGGGATACCGTGACCCGGCGGCAGGTAGAGCATGTCGCCGTAGCCGAGGAGCTGCTCCGCGCCGCCCTGATCGAGAATTGTCCTTGAATCAACCTTGGAGCTGACCTGGAAGGCAATGCGCGTGGGGATGTTGGCCTTGATCAGGCCGGTGATTACGTCCACGGACGGGCGCTGGGTGGCCAGGATGAGGTGGATGCCCGCCGCGCGGGCCTTCTGGGCGATCCGTGCGATGAGTTCCTCGACCTTCTTGCCGACGATCATCATCATGTCGGCGAATTCATCGATGACCACAACAATGAAGGGCAGTCGCTCGAGCGCCGGCGGCTGCTGCTCCTCGTCCGTTTCCGCGAACATCGGGTCCGGCGTCCACAGCGGGTCGACAAGGGGGTTACCGGCCTTGCGCGCCTCGTCGATCTTGCGGTTGAAGCCGGCGATATTGCGCACGCCGAGCGCGGCCATGAGCTTGTAGCGCCGCTCCATCTCGGCCACGCACCAGCGCAGCCCGTTGGCCGCATCCTTCATGTCCGTGATCACCGGCGTGAGCAGGTGCGGGATACCGTCATAGACCGAGAGCTCGAGCATCTTCGGGTCGACGAGAATCAGGCGCACGTCCTCGGGCGTCGACTTGTACAGGAGCGACAGGAGCATGGCGTTCACCCCGACGGATTTGCCCGAGCCGGTGGTACCGGCCACCAGCAGGTGCGGCATCTTGGCGAGGTCCGCGACCACGGGCTGGCCGGAGATATCGTTGCCGAGGGCCAGGGTCAGGGCGGACTTCGACTGGTCGAAGGCGCGCGACGAGAGCACCTGGCGGAAATTCACCACCTCCCGGTCCTCGTTGGGGATCTCGATGCCGACCACGCTCTTGCCGGGGATGACCTCGACCACGCGCACCGAGATGACGGCCAGCGAGCGCGCGAGGTCCTTGGCGAGGTTGGAGATGCGCGAAACCTTGACCCCCGGCGCGGGCTGCAGCTCGAAGCGGGTGATGACTGGCCCGGGGTAGACGGCGGTCACCTCCGCCGACACGCCGAAGTCCGCAAGTTTCAGCTCCAGGAGCTTGGAGAGCTTTTCCAGTGCTTCCGCGGAAAAGCCCTTGTCCGGGTCCTTGACCTCGGCATCGAGGAGTTCCAGCGGTGGCAGTTCACCGGTAACCGGGGCATCGAAGAGCGGCTTCTGCTTCTCGCGCTCGGCGCGCTCGCTGGTCTCGACCTTTGTTTCCAGCGGCTTGATCTTGGGCGGCTTGCGCTTCTTTTCTTTCTCGACGTGTTCCGTGATGACCGCCTTGCGTGCCTCCAGGTGCCGCTCCCGGGCACGCCGGTCGCGCAGGCTGTCGATGCGGGCGACGGTCCAGCCCCGGAGCCGGCCAAGGCCGCCGAGGGCGGCGGCACCGAGGCGGTCCATGAGCCGCAGCCAGGACAGATCCGTGAAGATGGTCACCCCGAACAGGAAGACGGCGACGAGGATCAGGCGGCTTCCCACAGCGCTGAAGGCGCCGGCGAAGGCGCCGCCGATGGCCTGCCCGAGGATGCCGCCCGCCCCCTGGGGCAAGGCGGACTGCCCACTGTCGTTCAGGGCCGCGAGGGCCGTCCCGGCGACCATCACCAGCACGAAACCGAGCAGCCGGATGCTGAGGTGGGTCCAGTCGAAAGCGCCGGGCTTGTGCCGCTCGAGGAAGATCACCAGGGCGCGGTAGCCGAGCATCACCGGGAAGAGATAGGCCGCCCAGCCGACGAGGGAGAGAAAGACGTCGGCGAGCCACGCCCCGGTGGGGCCACCGAGATTGCGGACTGCGCCGCCGCTCCCGGTAGCGGACCAGCCCGGGTCGCCGCTCGAGTAGGTCACGAGCGCCAGCAGGAGGTAGAGGCAGGCGGCGCTGATGCCGATGAAGGCTCCCTCGCGCCAGCGCGGACCCCAGGGGCTTTCCGTTGTTTTCGCCGTCCGCGTCACGTGCTGTCCTCAACCCGCCGCCCTACGGCGGAAAAGCTCTCAGTTTAACCAATTAAATCATAAAGTTATAGGGCAAAGCTCAATTGCTTTTCAAAATAAGAGCGGTCTTTGCCGGCACCGTCCCGATACTTTACCATTAGCGCCCTTCGCGACTCCCGCCAACGCAGACAGGATCGGTCCATGAGCGAACCCCAGCACCACCCGTTGATCATCCTCGGCTCCGGCCCCGCCGGCTACACGGCCGCTGTCTATGCGGCCCGCGCCAATCTCCAGCCGGTGCTGATCACGGGCATGCAGCAGGGTGGCCAGCTGACCACCACCACGGAGGTGGAGAACTGGCCCGGTGGCCCGGCGGACCTGCAGGGCCCGCAACTCATGCAGCAGATGCTGGAGCATGCGGAGCGCTTCGATACCCGGGTGATCTTCGACCACATCGAGGCCGTGGACCTGTCTCGCCGCCCCTTTCTCCTCGAGGGCAGCGGCCGCTACAGCTGCGACGCGCTCGTCATCGCCACCGGTGCCTCGGCCCAGTACCTGGGGCTGCCGAGCGAGGAGGCCTTCATGGGCAAGGGGGTCAGCGCCTGCGCCACCTGCGACGGTTTCTTCTACCGCAACCAGCGGGTAGCCGTCATCGGCGGCGGCAACACGGCAGTCGAGGAAGCACTTTACCTCGCCAACATTGCCGAGGAAGTCGTACTGGTGCACCGCCGCGATGCGCTGCGGGCGGAAAAGGTCCTGCAGGACCGGCTGTTTGCCCGCGAGCGTGAGGGCAAGGTCCGCATCCTGTGGAACCACGTACTCGATGAAGTGCTCGGGGACGACAGCGGCGTGACCGGCATGCGGCTCCGCTCCACGGTGGATGACGCGCTGCAGGAGGTGCCGCTGTCCGGCGTCTTCATCGCCATCGGACACAAGCCGAACACCGACATCTTCGCCGGCCAGGTCGCCATGCGCGAGGGCTACCTCACCGTGACCAGCGGCACCGACGGAAACGCCACGCAGACCAGCGTGCCGGGGGTCTTTGCGGCCGGCGATGTCGCCGACCACGTGTACCGCCAGGCCATCACGTCCGCGGGCTTCGGCTGCATGGCGGCCCTCGATGCCGAGAAGTACCTCGACGCCCTGAAGGACAGCTAGGCACCACGCCTGTGCCGCTGCTGCCGTTCCTGGCGCCGGACGACCCCTTCCCGCCCGGCAGCGAGGCTCTGGACTACCCGAACGGACTGCTTGCGGTCAGCGAAGACCTGGGACCCGACCGGCTCCTCGCCGCCTATCGTCGCGGTATCTTTCCGTGGTTCGAAGATCCACAGCCCGTGCTCTGGTGGACGCCGGACCCGCGCCTTGTGCTGTTCCCGGCGGAATTCCATTGCTCCCGCAGTCTGCGTCGCACCCTGCGCCGGGAGCGCTACCGGCTCACCGTAGACGCGTGCTTCCGCGCGGTGATGGACGCCTGCGCGGCGCCGCGCCCCGGCCAGGACGGTACCTGGATCTCGCCGCGCATGGTCGCCGCCTACGGCGCACTCCATGACGCGGGCCACGCCCACAGCATCGAGGCCTGGGACCGGGAGGGGCGCCTCGCCGGCGGCCTCTACGGTGTCTGCCTCGGGGGCGCGTTTTTCGGCGAGAGCATGTTCAGCCGTGCTCCGGATGCCTCCAAGGTCGCCCTCGCCGGCCTCGCCCGCCTCCTCGAGGCCGGGGGCGGCCGGCTGATAGACTGCCAGGTTGAGACAGGTCACCTCCTGTCCCTGGGAGCCCGCGCCATCCCCCGAGTGGACTTCGAGGCGATGCTTGCCCAAACTGTGGGTGACGAGATGGTACCGGGCGCCTGGCGGCTGCCGGCAGAGACGGGAGCATTGGCGTGACGTCTTCACTGCGAGATCTCAAGGTCTATACCACCTATCCTCACCGCTGCAGCTACCTGGAGCACGAGGAGGCGACCACCCTGTTCATCGACCCGCGCCAGCCGGTCGACCAGGTGCTCTATACCAACCTGTCGCTGCTCGGTTTCCGCCGTTCCGGGAACCACATCTACCGGCCTCACTGCGCGCACTGCAACGCCTGTATTCCGGTGCGGATCCCGGTAGCGCAGTTTCGGCCGAACCGCAGCCAGCGTCGCAGCTGGCGTCGCAACAGCGACCTCTCCGTGCGCGAGGCCGGGCACATCCGGGACGACGAGTGCTACGGCCTCTACGAGCGCTACATCCGCGAACGTCACGCCGACGGGGACATGTTTCCTCCGGACCGGGAGCAGTACGAGTCCTTCCTCAGCAACGCCTGGGACTGTACCCGCTATTACCAGTTCCGGGAGCAGGATCGGCTGCTCGCTGTCGCCGTGGTCGACGAGATGCTGGACGGTCTCTCGGCGATCTATACCTTCTTCGATCCCGAGGCCGCGGACCGGGCCCTCGGCCGCTACGCCATCCTCTGGCAGATCGAGGCCGCCCGGGCGCGCGACCTCCCTCACGTGTACCTGGGCTACTGGATCCGCAACTGCCGCAAGATGGCCTACAAGGCCGAGTACCGGCCCCTGGAACTCTACCGGGAGAATCGCTGGCAGGCCGTGGACCCGGGCGACGATGACGAGTTCTTCTGAGCGCCCGCCCCGCCGCGGCCTGTTGCGGACCGGCTGTTGCGGACCGGTGGCATCCCGGCGAGCTTTGCGGCAAAATGCGCGCTCGTCGTTTCAGGACCCCGGGGTTATATGGCAAAGGAAGACCAGATCGAGATGGAAGGGGAAGTCATCGACACCCTTCCCAACACCACCTTTCGTGTCAAGCTGGAGAACGGCCACGTCGTCACGGCCCACATTTCCGGCAAGATGCGCAAGAACTACATCCGCATTCTCACCGGTGACAAGGTTCGCGTCGAACTGACACCCTACGACCTCACCAAGGGACGGATCACCTACCGCGAGCGCTGAGGCGCGCCGCGCGCTCAGCCCTCCTCGGCGAGCGCAGCCTCTTCCTCCTCCACCCGCACTTCCAGCGCGTCCCCGGCCTTGTTCAGGCGCACACAGGCCGTGCCGCCCGTTGCCAGCGCACCGAAGAGCACCAGCTCTGCCAGGGGTTTCTTGATGTGCTCCTGGATGACGCGCTCCATGGGCCGGGCGCCCATGTGCCGGTCGTAGCCTTTCTCCACCAGCCACAGGCGGGCGTCCTCGTCGACGTCCAGCAGTACCCGCTTCTCGTCGAGCTGGCCCTGCAGCTCGGAGAGGAACTTGTCGACCACCGTGAGGATGACGTCCTCGCCCAGCGGTTCGAATTGCACGATGCTGTCGAGGCGATTGCGGAACTCCGGCGTGAACAGTTTATTGATCGCTTCGAGGGCGTCAGTGCTGTGGTCCTGGGTGGTGAAGCCAATGGTGCGCCGGCTGACGTTCTCGGCGCCGGCGTTGGTCGTCATTACCAGGATGACATTGCGGAAGTCCGCCTTGCGGCCGTTGTTGTCCGTGAGTGTGCCGTGGTCCATGACCTGCAGCAGGAGATTGAAGACCTCCGGGTGGGCCTTCTCGATCTCGTCGAGGAGCACCACCGCGTGCGGATGCTTGGTGACGGCTTCGGTGAGCAGGCCGCCCTGGTCGAACCCGACGTAGCCGGGCGGCGCCCCGATGAGCCGGGAGACGGTGTGCCGCTCCATGTATTCCGACATGTCGAAACGGATGAGTTCGAGACCGAGGATCTTTGCCAGCTGCCGGGTGACTTCGGTCTTGCCCACGCCCGTCGGACCGGCAAGAAGGAAAGAACCGATCGGCTTGTCGCCGCCGCGCAGCCCGGCCCGCGCCATCTTGATGGAAGTGGACAGCGCCGTGACCGCCTTGTCCTGACCGAACACGACCATGCGCAGGTTGCTCTCGAGCTTCTGCAGGACCTCCTTGTCGTTGCTGCTCACGGTCTTCGGCGGAATGCGGGCAATCTTCGCGACAACTGCCTCGACATCGCTCTTGCCGACGACTTTCTTCCGCTTCGACGGCGGTTGGAGCTGCTGGAAGGCACCCGCCTCATCGATCACGTCGATGGCCTTGTCCGGCAGGAACCGGTCAGTGATGTAGCGCGCGGACAGGTCGGTCGCCACGCGTAGCGCCTTGTCGGTGTAACGCAGGCCGTGGTGCTCCTCGAAGCGGGACTTGAGGCCCTTGAGGATCTTGTAGGCGTCGTCGGGGCTGGGCTCGAGCACGTCCACCTTCTGGAAGCGGCGGGAGAGCGCCCGGTCCTTGTCGAAGATGCCGCGATACTCGCTGAAGGTGGTGGAGCCGATGCAGCGCAGCTTCCCGGAAGTGAGCAGCGGCTTGAGCAGGTTGCTCGCGTCCATGACGCCACCGGAGGCCGCCCCCGCACCAATGATCGTGTGGATCTCGTCGATGAAGAGGATGGCCCCTTCCCGGCGCTTGAGTTCGGCGAGCAGGCCCTTGAAACGTTTCTCGAAGTCCCCCCGGTACTTGGTGCCGGCGAGCAGCGCACCCAGATCCAGCGCGTAGACGCAACCCTCCTTGAGCAGCCCGGGCACCTCGCCGTCGACGATCATCTTGGCGAGGCCCTCGGCGATTGCGGTCTTGCCCACGCCGGATTCACCGACCAGCAGCGGATTGTTCTTGCGCCGCCGGGCCAGGACCTGAATCACCCGCTCGACTTCGGCAATGCGGCCGATGAGCGGGTCGATGCGGCCGGCCTCCGCCTCGGCGTTCAGATTGGTGGCGTAGGTGTCGAGCGGGTTGGCCTCCGCCTCGTCGCCACCGGCATCCGCGGCCGCGCCGGAAACCTGCTCGTCCTCGCCCTCCTCGTCCGCGACCTTGGAGATGCCGTGGGTGATGTAGTTGACCACATCGAGGCGGGTGACGCTCTGCGTCTTCAGGAAGTAGACGGCCTGGCTCTCCTGCTCGGAAAAGATGGCGACGAGGACGTTGGCGCCGGTCACCTCGCTCTTGCCGGAGGACTGCACGTGGAACACGGCGCGCTGCAGGACCCGCTGGAAGCCGAGGGTGGGCTGGGTCTCCCGCTCCGCGTCGTCCTCGGGGATCAGCGGTGTGGTCGAATCGATGAACTCGACGAGGTCGCCGCGCAGGTTGCTGATCTCCGCGCCGCAGGCCTTGAGGACGCGGATGGCGTCATTGTTGTCGAGAAGCGCGAGGAGCAGATGCTCCACGGTCATGAACTCGTGCCGGCGCGCCCTCGCCGCCCGGAACGCGTCGTTGAGGGTCTGCTCAAGATCCTTGCTCAGCATGGCCAGTGCTCCCCGGGGTTCAACCCTCCGATGCCTCGATCTCGCACAGGAGCGGATGCTGGTGCTCCCGTGCATACTGATTAACCTGCGCCGCTTTGGTTTCGGCGATGTCCCGGGTGTAGACGCCGCAGACGCCCTTGCCCTGAGTGTGCACCGTGAGCATGACCTGGGTCGCCTGCTCGCGGTTCATGAGGAAGAAAAGTTCCAGGACTTCGACCACGAACTCCATGGGCGTGTAGTCGTCGTTGAGGAGGACGACCTTGTACAGCGGGGGCTTCTTGAGCTCGGGCCGCGCATTCTCCAGCGCGAGACCGCCATCGGCGTCGTCTTCCTGCGCGGACAGGCGCACGGGGAAACGGCTGCGCATCATGCTCACGATACTGCTCTGTGGCTCCCTCGGATTCGGTACCAACGCCTGCATTATAAGACAAATCTCCTTGAATCCCAGCGGCAGCGGAGTGAGACGGGTAGACTGAAAAAAAACGGTCGCACTGACCCGGGACAACAGCTGCGAGGTCTGATTGGCCGGCAGGCGCCCCGGAAGTTGCGAGTTGAGCCTTCCCGGGGCGGTGGGGGGGGGGGGGGACACCCCTCCCCCCCACACCCAACCTTTTGGGGGGGTCCCCCCCCCCCCCCCCCCCCCCCCCCC
>NZ_JBTOLW010000032.1:0-44944 GCF_054552115.1 Pseudohaliea sp.
CCACTACATACCAGCGTTTTGGAGGGGATCAACAACCGAATAAAGGTCATCAAGCGGATGGCCTATGGCTACCGGGACGAGGCGTATTTCTTCCTGAAGATCCGCGCGGCGTTCCCCGGTAATCTACGATGAACCTTTTTTATAGGTAGCCAGTAAAATCTCACTGAGGCCAGAGTTTTTAAAGGATAGCTTCTTTAAAAACAGTATCTAGGCAGTTGAGAAAGCTGTCGACCTCTTTAGTAGTGATAGTGAGCGCAGGATCAAATCTCAGGATATTAGCCGCTGGATAGCAGCCAACTAGATATCCCCGCTTTTGAAGGGTTTTCTGCATTAAGCTTGCAGTCATCTGTTCGTTGGGAGCGAACTCTAACGCTAGCAGTAGGCCTCTGCCACGCGCTGAGTTTACAAATCCATAGCGATTGACCAAGTTTCTGAGTCCGCCCAGGAAATAGGCACCAATTTCTTGACTTCGCTGCACGAGCCGGTCTTCGGACAAAGTTGAGAGCACGGCATTCACAACACAGCAGCCAAGCGGGTCATTTTGGTGGGACTGTATGTAAGTGTAGTCCTCCTCTTCTAGTTTTCGCGCAACTTCTCTTTTCAAAACAACGGCACTTACCGGATATCCATTCCCGAGACCTTTTCCCATGGAAATCAAGTCCGGTTCGATATCATAATGCTGGAAACCGAAAAATTTGCCGGTTCTGCCAATGCCAGTGGTGACCTCATTGCAAATGATCATCCCATGGTTTTCTCGAATTCTTTGCGAAATCTTTTTGACCAATTCCGAAGGGGGGAATCTGACAAAACCTGTACCACTTCCGCCTGGCTCGAAAATGAAGCCTCCCACCTTGTCAAAATCAATCGTTTCAAGTGCGGAATCGGGGTTATCAAAACCTGATTTCTCCCAATCGAAAAGCAGAAAATCTGAACGATTCTTTTCCCCAGCATGACCGAACGCTGAAAGGTAAGAATTCGAAAACGTCAAAAGCTTTTTTTCGCCTAGGAGGTATCGAGCAATTGCTACCGCAAGCTCCATCGCTTCACTGCCCGAGCATAGGAATGTACATTTTGCATCGAGCATTCCCGAGGCGGCAGCGAGGTTTTGTGCCGCTTGCTCCGCAACATGGCTCGGCATCCTTGTATTTACGTGTGTGATTTTCCCAAGCTGTTGCGTGATTGCATCATTTACTTTCGGGTTGTTATGGCCAAGGGAAGTGCTCCACAATCCTGACTCTAAATCTAGAAATTTAGTACCTGATTTGTCGTAGACAGTACAACCAATTCCCGATTCGATATCGAGGTTTATGGGTGTGTAGCTAGAGAACAAGCTGCTCATCTATCAATTTTCTCCATAAATACTATTAAGCGTCGATCCAAAGGTGGAGGAAATACGCTTCATGAACTAGGAAGCTAAGATACGGTCCATTATTGGAGTTCCTAATTCATGAAGAATTGATTGTTCTAAACCTGAGTAACAGAAGTTCGGCGCCCCTCCTTAACTCAGGCAGGCCGAGGCGGTGCCAACTGGGCGCATAGCAGACTGTAGAGCACGGGCACGACACCGAGTGTGAGGATTGTGCCGACCAGAAGGCCGCCGGCGATTGCGCTTGCCATACCGTAGAAGAGAGGGTCTTTTGTCAGAATGAGTGGCGCCAGGCCAAGTATGGTGGTCACTGTTGTCATGATGATGGGCCGCAGCCGCCTCGCTGCCGCTGCTACGATTGCATCAGGTACCGCGAGGCCATTCGCACGCTCCGTGTCAATACGGTCGATGAGAACGATAGCGTTGTTCACGATGATGCCGGCGAGCGCATACAGACCCAGGATAACCATGAACCCGAACTTGGCGCTTGCAAGGTGTAGCCCGGCCGAAGCTCCTATCAAAAGCAATGGTATTGTTGCGAACACCAGTGCGGGCCGTCTGTAGGAATTGAACTGACCGACGAGCAGCGCGACCATCGCCAGCAAGCACAGTGGCAGGTAGGCAGTGAGCGCACGCTGGGCCTCGGCGGAGTCAACGACGACGCCATCGAACTCGATGGTGTGGCCGGGCGGCAGAGCCTCAACCATTTTTGCCAGGGAGGGCAGAAGAAGCGGGACCATGTCCTCCGCGGTCATGAAATCGTTGCGCGCCTCTACCGTCAGTGTCGGCAGGAGATTTTCTCTGGCGATGCGGCCGTAGGCGTTGACGAGGCGCGTATTCGCGACCTGACTGACGGGCACCGGATCTGTCTCGGCGCTATGTGCTACCGCCGTAGCGAGAATGGCAGTCAGGCTACGTCTTTCATCGCTTTGGTTCCGAAGAACAATCGGGACTTGATCGTCCCCCTCGCGGAGCACACTCAGCGTTTCTCCATCGAATGCCCGTGCAAGGGCGCGGCTCACGGCGAGCGATGAAACCCCCGCGCGCCGCGCACGCTGCTGATCGACGTCGACAACGACCATCGGCACGCGGTTTTCCCAGTCGGAGTACACATCAATGGCGCCCGGTATGCTGTTGAAAGCACCCTTAATGCGTTTGCCAAAGGCAAACAGCGTGGCCTTGTCGGGGCCTTTCAACTGAACCTCGATCTTCGTCGAGTCACTGGGCCCGAGGAACATCCGGGTGACCCGAGCGGAAAGCTCGGGGGCGACCTCGCGAAAGAGCGCCTGCAACTCGCTACGCACTTCACCAACCCTGTTGAGCCGGGAGACGTTGACGAGCATGAATGCCTTGTTCGGAGCGGGGTCAATGGGGGTCAGTGACAGTACGAAACGCGGTCCCCCGTTACCGATGTAGGCGATGTGGCTTTCGACATGCGGGATGGCCCCGGGCCCCTCGAGGGCTCTGAGAACGCGTTGCATCGATTGGTCCATGGTGCGGGCGGTGACACCGGCGGGAGCATCGATGTAGACCAGCAGCTGTGCCCGGTTGCTGTTGGGGAAAAACTGTTTCGGCACCTGGCTCATCCCGACAAGGGCTAGCACCATGAGCAAGAGCATGAGTAGTAAGAGCTTCGCTCGGTGCCGCAGTAAGCACCGTAGCAGGCGGACGTAGCTGTCGGTCAGCCGCCGAAAGGTTCGCTCGGGTAGCCTCGGCCTGGCGATTGGAAGCGAGTCGTCGTCTGCCGTCACTTGCACGAAGCGATGGCACAACGACGGTGTTACGGTCATCGCCAGTAGCCAGGACACCAGCAGCGACAGAAGGATCACTATCGAGATTGACCGGGTGTATTCACCGGCCGTGTGCTGCGCGAGCATCAGCGGGAGAAACATGAGTATCGTGGTGAGAGTGGCCATAAGAAGCGGCACGGCGAGTTCCCGCCCGCAGGCCCCAAGCGCCTGGTCTCTGGAGGCGCCTTCCTGCATACGTCTCCTGAAATCCTCGGCTACGACGATGCCGTTATCCACTAGCAGGCCGAGCGCAATAACCAGAGTCGCTAGACTCATGCGCTGCAGCGAGACATCGGCGGGCCCCAGTAGTGAGAGCGTGATCAACATAGCGCAGGGCACGATGGAGCCGACAATCAGTCCGGTGCGCAGCCCGAGAAAGAAAATCACCACAACGAGTACAATTACCAGAGTCTGCAGGACGTTCGCAGAAACCCCATAGATGGCTTGAGCAACTTGTTCCGACTGCAGGGTGATGAACTCCAGAGAAAAACCCGCCGGGAGCGTCGTCTCCAACGCTCGAAGCTCTGCGGCTATCAGCTGGCCATAGTCGAGTACACTGAGTTCGGGGTGCATCGAGACAGCGAAAACAATTGCCGGTTCGCCGTTGTAGTACGCGGGGCGTTGCGGTGGGTCTGCGGGACCACGAGTGATGATTGCAAGGTCGCCGAGGGCAGCAACCCCCCGGCCGCCCGGCAAGGTCACCAGCGCATCGCGTACCGCCTGCTCATCGGGGAAGGAGCCCGTGGGCTCGACCAGGAAAGCCCGGTCACCCACATCGACGATACCGCCGGGTTGAAAGGTGTTCTGTTCCTTTAGCAGGGCGGCCAGTTCTGTGGGGGTCATCCCCAGCTCGGTGAGGCGGCTGTTGCGCGCCTCAATAAAGATCTGCTCTGGCTGCAGGCCGAGGACTTCTACGCGCCGGGTGCCCTCGACGGCGTAGAGCTGGTCGCTCACAAAGTCGGCGATGTCTATACGATCCTGCCAAGTATGATCACCGCTCAAAAGCGCCACGGTCGCCACGGCCACATCGCCGAAGTCGGTGTTCACCTTGGATGCCAGGGTCCCGGGCGGCAAAACCGTCGCGGCCTCAGCGACCCGGTCACGCAGCTCATCCCATAGCTGGTCCAGCGCAAAGATGTTGGGGTAGATTTCCGCATGGATGATCGATCTGCCGGGCATGGAAACAGAGCGGATTTCCTCCACCTCGGGCAATCGGCGCACCGCCTCTTCAATGGGCCGCGTTATGAGGCGCTCGACGCGCTCGGGTGACATGCCCGGATACTCGGTCGTTATCACGGCGTCGCGGATGGTGATCGCTGGATCCTCGCGGGCTGGCAGCGAGAAGTAGCTGCGCACCCCGAAGGCCATCAGAGCCAACAGCACGAAAGCAACCAGCGGCCGATGGCGAAAGGCAAGCTCGGAAAGCGTCAAGGCGGCCAATCCTCTATTGATAGATCGACGCACCGCGCCCCAGGAGCCGCACGCGTTGGCCGTCCTTGACAAAAGCGGCGCCCCGGGCCACCACGATTTCGCCGGCTACCAGCCCCGCGGTAACGTATGCGCGATCAGCGCTGATCCTTTCGAGTTCAAGCGTTCGACGCTCGAGGATACCTCCGGTACTAGCATTCGAGTGGGGCCTGAAGACATAGGCATGTAAGGCATCGCCTTCACCGGAGACGAAAGCCGTGATCGGTATGGACACGGAGGCCGCCTCCGCATGTTGAGCTTCCGGGCGTTCTTGCGTTCCGAGCGACACTTCGGCGGTCATGCCGGGCCGCAGCGGACAGGGAGGTGTATCGATCAGTAGCGCTACGGGGAAGGTACCCGTCGTCGACGCATCGGGGCCGATTTCCTTGATGGACGCCACCGCCTCGTCGTCACCGCAGGCCGGAAAGGTAACGACGTGCCTGCTGCCACCGCGAAGTTGTTCGATCATTGTCTCCGGCACATCGACGTTTACTTCCAATGCGTCAACTTGTCCCAGGACTTCCAGGATGACTTCTCCAGCCACTACCCGCTGCTCCGGCTCCGCGAGGCGCCTCGCGACCACGCCTCGATAGGGCGCACGCAGCTCCGTGTCAAGGAGGCGTTCCCGCGCGATGGCAAGGTGGGCCTCGGCGACAGCGACCCTGGCCCTGGCGACTTTAAGCTCCGCTTCTGCGGCATCGAGATCGGCAACAGACCCCAGATCCCTGCCGCGCAACGCGCTCTGGCGTTCGAAGCTCTGTCGGGCGGACTGCTGGACCGCCCTTGCCTCGGCCAGTTCGCTTTCTCGGGCCCTCAGGTCAAGCGCGAAAGTCCGATCTTCCAGCCGAGCGAGCAGTGCCCCTTCCTCAAAGGGTGCGCCTGTTTCACGCTCTATCGATGCGATCCGGCCGGGGACATCAAAGCTCAAGGGCGCCTGCCTGACGCTATCCACGACGCCAGGCAGAACAGGGCCGCGATCGGCGCCCGCCGCCTGCACTTCGGCCCAAGCAATGGGCCGCGCCGCGACGGGGTCCGCTGGTGGCACGGAGCGGCATGCCGCCAGCAAGGCGCTGATGGCGGCGGCTGAGAGTACGCGACCTGCAGCGCAGAAGCCGTCATCTCTGCGCAGACGCCTCATGTTGTCATCTTCAGCCGAGGGCGCTTCATCCGCATACCGTCGCGCATGTTCAAAAAGATAAGTGTCAGGTTCCCTGCTCCGGCGATGAGCTCAAGAATCTGCGCAAAGTAGAACCAGCTATCGAAGGCCGACGCCTGTGCCTTATAGTTCAGGTAGAAGGCGAGTGGCACCAGAACGAGCATGCCGTTGAGCGCGATCAGGGGCATGCGCCTGCGTTTCGCTTTCACCAGAGCTCCCGAGCGCCCTTTCCCAAGGGCAAAGCCTGTCCCGGCCGTGACCATCAGCAGCGGTATGAAGCCGATGAGCGCGAAGAGAATCGTCTGCTTGACGGCAGCGACTGCGTGAAGCGACAGGAACAGCTCAGAGATCAGGGTTGACGCCAGGAAGGCGATGATCATCAGTGCCGCAAGACCTGCGGCGGTCCGGTGTATCAGTGTTTTCATCGGTCTTGCCTCCATCATTGGGCATGGAATGTCTGCGCCTACCAGCGCTTCTTGTAGCGTCTGTGGCAGGAGCGACAGCTCTTTTCGGCTCGCTCGAGCGCACCCTGCGCTAGTTGGCGTTCTTCACGCGCGACTTCATCGATTTCCCCGTACGCGTCTGCGAGGTCCTCCAAGCGGGCACTGAAACCGGTCCAGTCCCGCCATACGCGGGGCTTGCTCTTTCCCATGCCCTCGGTGTGTCCTGGGAATTGCACCAGCAACTCGCGGGTGGTCGTCTCGAGATATGCGGCGACCTCGGCAAGCTCATCCCAGCGCTTTTGCCGCGCAAGTCGCGGCAGTCCATCCGTGCCGTCCTCAATCTCTTCAAAGGCGCGTTGACGCTGCTCAACGAACTCCGGGCCGTTTGCTTGCGCTGCCATCGGCAGTATGACGAACAGGCCGAGAATCGAGATGTACCGTGAAAGCATGGGGTCCTCCTTTCTGCGGTTGCGAGCCTGAAGCTTGCAATTGATACATGTGCATATGATAAGGTTGCATTTGCAAATGTCAAGGCCCAGGAGGAGGACAGGCCATGAACCGGGTTTGGGATCGTTTTCTGCGCAGCTATCACTGGCTACAGGCACTGCTGTTCGTGCTGCTATGCGTTTCAGGGTTCGCGGGGGATGGGCAGGGCCTCGTGCACCATGCCGCGGGCGTCGCCATCGCTGTGCTGGCGCTTTGGCGAGTGCTGTGGGGCTTTGCCGGCAGTGATACCGCGCGCTTCTCGCACTTTCTGCCCCGCGTCTCGACGCTTCGTCATTACCTGCGTACCGGTGAATACCGGGGCTATGGTCATAACCCGCTGGCCGCGATCATGGTTCTCTTGATGCTCGCATTGCTGGTACTGCAGATCGGCACCGGATTCTTCGCATCAGAGCTGATCAACATGAGCACGACCGTTGCTTTCGCCGACCGGGCATCGGACTGGCACGCGCGGCTGATCGGGATTCTTCTTGCTGCGACCGGTGCGCATGTCCTCGCTGCCATCACCCATGAGCTGAAAGGGGATCGCGTCATCATGGCGATGCTCCACGGGCGACAGGCAAAGGCACCGGCTGGCTTGTGCTTCCAGGGGGTCGTTCGAGCGTTCTTTCTACTGGCGGTTAGCCTTGTGCTGGTTCTCTTGCTAGTGTCCGCGCTTGGCCAGCTTGACTTCCAAATCTGGAGCCGGGGGACGTATGGCAGAGCTGAAGCGTGAAGATTCTTTCGGGTGGCTCATCGCCGTCCTGTCCAGGCAGCTGAGCGATGAATTCGATCAACGGCTTCAGGCACTGGGCCTGCGCATCGGCCTCTGGCCGACTCTCTTTGCGCTGTGGGAGGAAGATGGTGTGACTCAGTCCGTTCTCACCGAAAAGTGCCAAACAGCTCATTACACAACGACGCGTGTGCTCGATGAACTGGAAAAGCGCGGTCTCGTTGAGCGTCGCCCCCATCCCACCAACCGCCGTGCTACCACGGTCTTTCTCACGAAAGAGGGCAAGGCGCTAGAGCATCCTGCGGTGGCAGAAGCCAAGGCATGCAACGCGCGAATGCTTGCAGGCCTCTCGCGTCAGGAGAACGATCGCCTCATGACGATGCTCCGGAAGATAGCGGGATTGGGTAGCCGGTAAGGGCACGGCAGTGAGGGCCATGTGGAGGTCACGGGAATGCCAGTCACCGGTCACCTCCTCGTCTACAATGCTGGCAGTATTCCTAAACGAGCCGCCGCACTTCGGACAGGTCTCCACATCGGTTCGGAAGACCGGTCGCAGCTGCTGCGACAAGCTCGCCAACCCGCCCGTAGTGGGTCGAAAGCGGCCGCTGGCGCGGTCTGAACCATGGCGTCCGCTATTGGCCAGCAGCGGTCATGAGCCGACGATCACTCCGTCGAGAACAGGTAGTTCAACTTTTGGGTGCCTGGCAATTGGCCTGACGCACCTGCAAACAGCAGCCTTGGCGGCTGTGCCATACAGTCGCCTCGGCGAAAGCGGTGGCTCAGCATTTTATTTCGAGGTTTTGCGCCCTCGGTGTGCTGACTGAACCACCACAACGAAAGACAGCACCACACCGCTCCATACTCCCAGTGCGGATATCAATTGTGGGCCTGTATTAGAGACTATGAGTGGTAGCGACCATGCAATGGGCAAGGTGCCAAGAAGTATCCACTTTAAAACTTGCCAGCTCGATCCGGCGTAGTAGCTGGTTGCCTCAAGGCGGTCACCCTCGGATGCTTTCTTAATCCGCGCATACAACTCGTGAAGTTTTTTGTTTGAGTCACTGTCATCCGCCCAAGTTGAGATATGCAGGCGCTTTTCATCCCTGAAGCCAAGCACTAGCTGATGTGCAAGATGGCCGTTGACGTCTAACCGGTACCACTTCAAATGACTCAATGGGAACGCCTCACCGTCAAACAAGAGTTCTGCGGCTTCCTCCTCAAAATTCACACTGGCTTCTCGCCAGAGACCCGGTATCCGCCTCGCCAGTTGTATTGGGAAAATCAGAGGCACCAGGAAGAACGCGAGGAGAAACAGAACCGGCATGTCTATTTTCGAGCTCCAATAACACAGCCCGAGAAAGCTGAGGTACCAAATAAGTAAGAGAATCATCGCTTTCCAGACTGCAACGACCTCGATACTCTGATTGTCACAGTCGAAAACGTGGCGATGTTTAGGGGTGCCTCTCTCAGAGTGCCACTGATTTTGTGATCGTTTCGGGGTCAAAACCAAGCTCGTGTTAAATCCATTTTGGAGGTCTGACCCAGTAACGCGTTCATAGTTGGGTCTGAACGGGTGCGTTAATAGTATTATGCAACGCGACGGCCCGAATTCTATGAGTTTCTTACCTTCCGGTTGTCGTCTGTTGTGGGTCGAAAGCGGCCGCTGGCGCCGTCTGAACCATGGCGTCCGCTATTGGCCAATTGCAGACTTCGCGACAATGCAGAATGTATTCTCAGCCTAGGTCAAGATGAAGGAAGTGGTTAAACTCCGTCTGCTTGTGAGTGGAGTATGCTTCCCCCTTCTTGAAGCCATGCTTCTCATAGAGCGCATATGCCGCTCCAAACGAAGCTCCACTACCCGTTTCAAGACTGATGCGATGGATGCCACGCGACGAAGCGGCGGCGATGATAGTTTTCAGGATGATGCTGGCGGCACCATGCCCCACGAAATCAGGGTGCGTTCGCATTGACTTGATCTCAGCGGTCCCGTCAGCAAGCATTTTCAATGCACCGATGCTGGCGATCTTGGAATTGTGCCACGCGCTCCAAACAGTGACCTCCGGCTGCAGCAGATCCGACAAGTCCAGGAATTTGGCATCGTCCGGAACGTCTTCGCTCATGCCGGCGAGATGTAGGGCAATCAAATTGCGCGACTGTTCACTGGATAGATCATCCTCGGTAATATCAAACATTGTCGCTCAATGCGGTTTTCTCTCAATCCAGATTACTTTAGAGAGGAAAACGAGCAGTGACAATGACTGCTTAGGGTCGACTCCAGCCCCAACAGCAGCCAGTCGCGAACGTCCGCTCTCTCAGGTACCACAATAGGATTCCTTCCACCCACATGAGGAATCGAAGGATGTTCTATCTCGTTGACGACACCGCGGCCGCCCCGCCCTGGAACAAGGGCAAGCTAAGTGGCCAGAAAAGACCCGTTGAGCTCAACGAAATCTGGACGATCCGGGTCAGGCTGCAGATGGCTGGGGATGTACGCGGACTGGCGATGTTCAATCTGGCGATCGACAGCAAGCTCCGAGCCTGCGATTTGGTAAAGCTGAGAGTCACGGATGTGACGCACGGCAGCACTGTCATGCGCAGAGCAACCGTCATGCAGCAGAAGACGCATCAGAGGGTCCAATTTGAGATCACCGCGGACACACGCGAGGCCGTCGCCAGTTGGATCGATAAAGCGAACCTGCGGCCCCTGGACTTACTGTTCGCTAGCAGGGTCCGCGGCTCTCCTCACATGTCGACCAGGCAGTACGCCAGGATCGTTCATAGCTGGATAGATCTGGTCGGCCTAGACGCAAGCGATTACGGTACCCTCTCCTTGCGACGCACGAAGGCGTCGCTGATCTACAAGAGGACAAAAAGCCTGCGCGCCGTGCAGTTGCTACTCGGGCACACGAAGCTGGAGAACACGGTGCGGTATCTGGGCGTCGAGGTAGACGACGCACTTGAGCTAGCCGAGGAGACCGAGGTCTGACGCTAGAAGCGGTCGTTCGCGGACGGCCGCTTCACAGTCTCCCTTGCCAGTTTTCTCTGAATTCCGTTAATACCTTCGTCGCCGGCGCACCGGGCTAAACGATCTTGTTGCCCCACAGATCAACTCTGCACGCTATTTCAGCAACGTCATCTCGCTTTCGGAAGGTCAAAAGCGGCCCGCATCAGTCTTTCATTGGGCTCGGGCGGGTTCTCCAAAAGGCCCATCATGTGCAGGCTACCCCGCGCGGATAGGTTCAACCGCTCCCCGCTCTCAATGACGCTGCTGGCCTCAGTCAAGGCGACTCGGACGATGAACTCGCTGAGGCTAACGCGGCACAGCTCCGCCGCCCGCACCAGCATCGCTTTGTCATCAGGCGCGATTTGCAACTCTAGGCGATCCACGTCTTCTGTAGGCTTCTCTGGCATCCGCGCTTCCCCCCTCTGTAACCGAGCTGAAAGCGTACATCTCGGCTTCTCGACGTCAATGTGTAACAGCGATGCCCGCACCTCAGGTAGGCGGCGAGGTCGATACTGGCCTGAGAGGCGGCATAGGGACGCCCTTCGCGAAGATAGGCTCCGGAGCGCGTTAGTCGGGCTGACCGAAACGTAACCGCCGAGACGGGCACAGATGCAACAGCGATCTTCGGTCGCTCAGGCTCATGGAGGATAAGGATGCGTACGACAAACCGCACGCGTCGGAAGCAGTGCATCCCCTCGTGCGCTTCTTGGTGGACGCATGGGATATGCCAGAGGCTATCCTAGGGGCATAGCTAACTGTGGCACCAGGGGATTGGATACGCGTATCTTGGCCCAAATTATCGTGACCACGGGATGGACATTTTGCGTCCACCTCGCTCGGAGCGGTCAGCCTGTGACGGCAGGATTGTCCAAAATCTCATAACCTAAAAACACATTTAACTATTTGATTTATCCTATTTTTATTTGTGAGCGCGTGTAGGTTCTGGTCGTTTTGGACTCTTTATAGGCATCTGTCGTAGAGCGATCTTCACGCATTCATAATGCTGGTCGCTGGTTCAAGTCCAGCCGTAGCTACCATTTTTCCCCTTTATTTTCATCAGCTTAGCAGACCCCCTGCTTTCATCAAGCGTTGAAGTTTTGGCTTGGTGACCAAATGGTGACCACCTCGCACCAAGAGGCCCATGGCTCCAGGGAAGAGGCGTATTTCTTCCTGAAGATCCACGCAGCGTTCCCCGGTAAGCTACGATGAACCCGATTCCCCAGGTAGGTCCCGCGTGAGCAACCGATTGGGAGATCACCGCCAGCTTTTGAGATCTTGTTGATCGGAAGGCCGGCAAAGCCAGCCTCAATACGGCCACCTGGGGGGAACCAATGCCTTTAGTCGACCTCATCGTCGGCGCCCGACCTAATTTCATGAAAATTGCGCCGATCGTGCGTGCTTTCGATGCGCGCCGCGCACGGGGTGGGAAACTGCGCTATCGCCTGGTGCATACCGGCCAGCATTACGATCCTCGTTTGTCTGGCGCTTTTTTCCGGCAGCTGGGGATTCCGGATCCGGATGTGAATCTCGGGGTAGGCTCGGGCACCCAGGCCGAGCAGACGGCGGCAATCATGACGCGTTACGAGGCGCTGCTGCTCAAGAACCCCTCAAAGCTGTGCCTGGTCGTCGGGGATGTGACCTCCACCATGGCCTGCGCCATCGCCGCGCAGAAGCTGTGCATTCCGGTTGCGCACGTCGAGGCCGGCATCCGCTCCGGAGACTGGTCGATGCCCGAAGAGATTAACCGCATGGTCACGGATGCGATCACCAACTGGTTCTTTACCACCTCCGAGCTTGCCAACCGGAACCTCCATAAATCCGGAATCGGTGAAGATCGCGTCTTCTTCGTAGGCAACACGATGATCGACACGCTGCTCGCCAACAGGGCGCGGCTCGTTCCACCGGAATGCGTGGGCGAGTTGGGGCTGGAGCCGGGTGAGTACTTCGTTGTCACGCTCCATCGCCCGTCCAACGTCGATGCCAGCGTTGGCTTCGCAAACCTGTTGCAGGCCGTCGGCGAAGGTACGCGCGGCTTGCCAGTGGTGTTCCCCGTCCACCCGCGGACCCGCAACACTCTGGCTCAACTGCCGGGCCTGCCGGGTAACATCAAGCTGGTGGACCCGCAGCCTTACCTGGAGTTCAACTGGCTGGTGAAGCACGCGAAAGGCGTGATGACAGATTCGGGCGGTATTACCGAGGAGACCACGGTAATGGGCGTGCCGTGCCTGACGCTTCGTGACAGCACCGAGCGCCCGGAAACCGTGGACATCGGGACCAACGAGCTGATCGGTACCGACCCGGCGGCCTTGAAGCCGGCGTTGGACCGGTTGTTTGCAGGTGAATGGAAACAAGGCGGCATTCCGCCCCGGTGGGACGGGAAAGCGGGTGAGCGGATCGTGGCGCGGTTAGAGACCCTGCTCTGCGACTGACTTCCACGTGCTCTGCCCCGGGGCCGGGGACCATTGTAAGACGGCCTGAAGCCATGCAGCCATGCAGCCATGCAGCCATGCAGGCAGCGAACAGGAGAACCCCTCGTACCGCGCGCGCCTCAAACAACAGCGTAGCCGATGACGCGGGCGGTCTCATTGAGGATGTTGGTCATAACCGCATCGCGCAGTTCGCGGTGAAAGACCGGGCGCGCCGGGATGGCCCGGGCGGCGCGCTCAAACAGGGCGATCGCCGGTGCGTTGCCGTACATCGACGAGCAGTAGAGCAGTCCGTCGATGGCGGGATAGGCCTCGTAGAGCTGTTGCGCCCACCGTCGCGCCCGCGGTCGCGGTCCCGCATGAAGGGCCATGGATGCGCCGATGGCCGTGGCGAAGGGCCCGTTCAGGTCGAGCAGCGTCACCGGCGCCGCGAGTTCGAAGCCGCCGAGTACGGGGTCACGGGCGTGGCGGTCGATCACGCGCGTGCTTTGGAAGACCTCGGCGAGGCAGGTGGGGATGGCTTCCCGGCCGCTGGCCAGGTACATGATTCCCCGTTCCTGGCGGTGCGCCCTCCCCTCATCGTCCGGCAGCTGGTGGTCGAACCGGCTGGTGGTCGGGCCATAGCAGCGAAACGCGTCCCAGGAGCCTGGGAACTCACCACCCGCGAAGAATAACCGTGTCATCGTAGACCCTGCAGGCAGGCGCTGCAGCACAGGCGCGATGGCCCGCAGGGCCTCCACACCCGGCGGCTCAGTAAACTTTGCCATCAGAGCTCGCTGGCAAGGGCAGCCACGGCCTCCGGCGGGTGACCGGTCATGAGCCACTCGTGGGGACTCAGGGCGTGATCCAGGGTCTCGGACTCGAGGTCCGGGTGCACATCCATGAAGAACCGCTGCACGGCCACGGGGTGCGCATCAGGACGAATGGCGCGCAGGACGGCCTCCAGGCCCGGCAGCGCGCCCTTGGGGCCGAACTGGAAGCGCGGGCAAACACGACCGCCGGATGCACGAACGGCGTACAGTTCCCTTGCCTCAAGCTTCTGGCGGATACGGCTGGTGCTGACGCCCAGCAAGTCCGCGACAGCTCTCTGGCTCAAGCCCGTGGCGACCATCTGGGCGAACTCGCCGGCGACGACCGCCACATTTCTGGCAGCAGTTTCGTCTGACCGGCCCCCAACACCCCGGGCGCCAGCGCCACGCAGGAAGGCCTCTTCAGGTTGTGACAGGGCGTTGGTGACCAGCGGCGTCTCGTAGATCGGGTGAGCGCGCAGGAAGGCCGCCGCCGCAGAGACCAGGCGCTCGGTATCGGTGATACCGGCCGCCGCCAGCGTAACGCGGTCAATTTCCTTCACCATGACTACCTATTATTAACGCTGTGAGTATTCGTTAATTATAGGCAGGGCGATCGACGCTGTCATGCAGCGCAGGCAGGGCGGAGGCTCTCGCGGGTGAGAGCGTGCCCCCTCACCCTCTCGCGCCGGGGCAAACCGGAGCCGCTGTACCGTGGTAGCATTGCGCGGAGCAACTGACGCTCGCGGCAAGCCCGGGGTGTGCGACCGGGCGGCACAGGACGGAACCACAAGCCAATGGCTGACAGCAACCTACCGCCGCCCCCCGGAGACAGCGCCTTCCGCCAGGCGGTGGAGCAGGCCTACAACTCGGTGATGATCACGGAGGCCGCCCTGGCGCCACCCGGGCCGCGAATCGTCTACGTCAACCCGGCGTTCTGCGCGCAGACGGGCTACGGCGCGGACGAACTGCTGGGGCAGACGCCGCGGATTCTCCAGGGCCCCGGCACGGAGCGGCCGGTCCTCGACCGCCTTCGCGAGACCATCGGGCGGGGCGATTTCTTCGAGGGGCAGGCCGTCAACTACCGCAAGGACGGCGAGCCCTATCTCGTGCGCTGGAACATCAGCCCGCTGCGGGATAGCGCGGGCCACACCACCCATTACCTGTCGGTGCAGAAAGACATTACCGACCGCGAGCAGATCGAGCGTTTCAATCACCAGTTGCTGTCGAACATCGAAGAAGGCGTGATCGGCATGAGCCGCACCGGGGGTCTGGCCTTCGCCAACCGGTCCGCGCTTGCGCTCCTCGGCCGGGACGATGTGCAACCGCTGATCGGGGGCGACGTCCACGACCTGCTCCACGGCAACCGCCCCGAGCGCTGCGGCGAGGGCGCGGCAGGGTGCTCGCTGCGCCGCGCGCTGGCGCAGGGAGTGCCGCTCAAGGGCTGGCGGGACACTTTCTACCCTGGCTACCCTGGCTACCCTGGCGACGGCGAGCCCGTTGCGGTGGAGTTCTTCGCCGTGCCGCTGAAGGGCCTTGCCGGCGAGGCCGACGGCATGGTGATCACCTTCCGCGATATCTCCCGGCAGCTGGCGCTGGAGACGCAGCTGCGGGTGGCGGCCCAGCGGGACCGGCTGACCGGCGCCTTCAACCGGCACTACTTCGATACGCTGATCGACCGTGAGCGCGCCCGCGCCGCGCGGGGGGATGAGCGGCTGTGCCTGGTGCTCCTGGACGTGGACCACTTCAAGGCCGTGAACGACGAGCACGGCCACCTCGTCGGCGACGAGGTCCTCCGGGCCCTGGTCAACCACCTGTCGGGGCGCCTCCGCCGCAGCGACATCCTGATCCGCTGGGGCGGAGAGGAGTTCGCCCTGGTCCTGCCGGCTACGGCCCTGGCAGGCGCCCGGGCCCTGGCCGAAGGACTGCGCGACAGCGTGCAGGCCGGGCCGCTCGCGGCGGGCCTGCCCACCGTGACGGTCAGCGCCGGGGTCACGGAGCTTCCCCCGGACGGCGACCTGGAGCGCGCCCTGAAGCAGGCGGACGATGCGCTCTACGTGGCCAAGCGCGAGGGCAGGAACCGCGTCGCCGTGGGTCCGGCGGCAGCGCCGGTACCGGGCGCCACGGGCAGAGCCCGCTGACGCTGCCACCACTGCCGCGCATGAAGATCATGGAAACCCGCGTCCTCACCGTCGACCCCGAACACCCGGACCCGGCCGCTCTCGCCGAGGCGGCCGCCGTCCTGCGCGCCGGCGGGCTGGTGGCCTTTCCAACGGAGACGGTCTACGGCCTCGGCGCGAATGCCATGGATGCCGACGCCCTCGCGCGCATCTACGCGGCCAAACGGCGCCCGGCCAACGACCCGATCATCGCCCACATCGCCCGCGTAGAGCAGCTCGACGAACTGGCCCGGGAGATCCCGGCATCCGCGCGGACGCTGGCAGGCGCCTTCTGGCCCGGCGCCCTGACCCTGGTGCTGAAGCGGGCACCCGCGGTGCCGGAAGTCATCGCCGCGGGCCGCGACACCGTCGCCGTGCGCATGCCGGCGCACCCGCTGGCCCGCGCCCTGCTGCAGGCGGTGAACCTGCCCGTCGGCGCGCCCAGTGCCAATACCTTTACCCGGCCCTCGGCGACCACGGCGGCGCACGTGCTCGAGGACCTGGACGGGCGCATTGACCTGGTGCTCGACGGCGGGCCCACCCCGATCGGCGTGGAGTCCACGGTGCTGGATCTCACCGGCCCCGCGCCGGTGGTCCTTCGCCCCGGCGGCGTACTGCTCGAGGACCTGCAGGGGGTGCTGCCGGAGACCACCCTGGCCCCGCGTTACCTCGCCGAGGATGGAGCGACGGACGCTCCCGGGCAGCTGCTAAAGCACTATTCGCCGCGGGCCCGCGTGCTCCTGTTCACCGGTGGCCGGGAGGCCAGCCGGGCGCGCATGCAGGAAGAAACCCGGCGCCTCGCGGCGGAGGGGCTGGCGGTAGGCCTGCTGCTGGCCGCGGAAGACACCGCGGCCTTCGCCGACACCGCGGCGATCGAGGTCCTCGGTGCGGAGGGGGACCACGCCGCGATCAGCCGGCGGCTCTTCGAGGCGCTGCGCGCCCTGGACCGGCGCGGCGTCGATACCATCCTGGTCCGGGACTTCGGCCGCGCGGGCCTGGGCGCGGCGCTCTGGGACCGCCTGCTGCGCGCGGCGGAGGGCCGGGTCGTGGACGCCGGCGCCTAGCGCCGCTGGTACAGGCCCACGTGCACGTAGGGCGCGCTCGCCGGCTCCCCTTCCGGTACCGCCCCGGGGGCCTGGTGCGGGTTCGGAGCGAGGTTCTTGAGGTAATGGGCAATCGCCATGGCGTCATCCTCAGCGAGGCGGGCGTAGCTCTGCCAGGGCATCACCGGCAGCGCACGGCCACCGTGGCGGTTCATACCCTCGCGCAGGAGCTGGGCGATCTCTTCCTCGCTCCAGGCGCCGATACCCGCTTTCGGGTGCGGGGTGAGGTTCGGCGGGTAGACGACAGCCGGGTAGCGCACGCGCATCGGGTCCGAGATGGCGATACCGACCCGCGACCCCGCCAGCGCCCGGGCCTCTTCCGGTGCGCCGATGAGCGCGCCGTCCGTGTGGCAGCTGGCACAGCCAAGGAGACTGACGAGGTAGCGGCCGCGCTGGACCACCGGGTCATCGGCGTTGCTGGCCGGGGCCGGCGCCGCGACCACGAGGGCGTTCTCCACCGGCTCGAAGTCCTCGAGGGGGTCTGCCAGCGCCAGGGCGGGCAGGATAGCGGGCAGGACGGCGGACAGCAGGCGAAAGCGGAACCGTGGCATAGCGGTCTCCTCGAACAGAACGGTCGCACTTACTCTAGCGCCTGCATCGGGGCGCCGCCACAACCCCTGGCTCAGAACTCGATGCTGTCGTAGCGCCCGGGAATCTCCGTCTCGATGCCGAGCTCCCCGCGGATCCGCGCGGCCAGCGCCTTCTGGGCGCCGGCCTCGCCGTGGACGAGCACCGTGCGCGGCGCCGGATCGAAGGCGCCCAGCCACGCCACCAGGCCGCTCTGACCGGCATGCGCGGAGAGCCCGCCGAGAGTGGCCACGTTGGCCTTGACCACGAATTCCTCGCCGAACATGCGGATGGTGCTCGCACCGTCGACGATCAGCCGGCCGAGCGTCCCCGCGGCCTGGAAGCCGACGAAGATCACCGTGTTGCTCGCATCCCAGATGCGGTGCTTGAAGTGATGACGGATGCGCCCGCCGGTGCACATGCCGCTGCCGGCGATGATCAGGGCCCCTTTCCTGATGCGGTTGATGGCCATCGAGGCATCGGTGCTCTCTGTCAGCTTCAACGTGGGCAGGAAATTCTCCAGGGACGCCCGCTGGTTTTCACTCAGCGTCTTCACGTCCTCTGCATCCAGCAGCCTGAGCCAGTGGTCGTAGACCCGGGTGACCGCAATGGCCATGGGGCTGTCGAGGAACACCTGCCATCCGTCCAGCTCGCCGGCCTGGTGGAGGCAGCCGAGGTGAAACAGGATCTCCTGCGTGCGCCCGACGGCAAAGCTCGGGATCATCACGCTGCCACCGCGGCGCCAGGTGTCCCGGAGCACTTCCCTCAGTTCCGCCAGGGTGTCCTCCTCGGTCTTGTGCTCGCGGTCGCCGTAGGTGCTCTCCATGAGCACGAGGTCCGCCGACTGCAGCCGCGCCGGCTCACGCATGAGCACCGAATCGTGCTTGCCGAGGTCGCCGGAAAAGACCAGGCGCCGCGGCCCGTCCGCTTCCTCGAAGGATACTTCGCAGATCGCCGAGCCGAGGATATGCCCCGCGTCGTGAAAACGAAGCGTGCCGGCGGGCCCCAGCGGCACCGCTTCCCGGTAGCGGTGGCCGACGCAGGCGTCGAGCACCGCCGCCACGTCCTCCCACTCGTAGGCCGGTGGCTCCTCGGGGCGGCCGCGCCGGGCATTGCGCAGGTTGGCGCGCTCGAGATCGCGGAAGTAGAGCCCGGCCGCATCCTTGAGCATGACCACCAGCAGCTCGGCGGTCGCCCCGGTACAGTGGATGGGCCCGCGAAAGCCCTGCCGGTAGAGCCGGGGCAGCAACCCGGAGTGGTCCAGGTGCGCGTGGGACAGGACCACCGCATCGATGGCAGCGGGATCGAAGCCGAAGTCACCGTCGTTGCGGTCGACGGCGTCACCGCCCTGGTGCATGCCGCAGTCGAGCAGCACGCGGCCCACCGCCGGGGCTTCAAGAAGATGGCAGGAGCCGGTCACCTCGCGGGCGGCCCCGTAGAAGGTCAGGCGGGCCATGGCAGCTCCCCGGCAGAAAGCCCGAGTATAGCAGCGTGGCTGCGCTGCGCTCCGGATCCGGTCAACGGTCCGGTCAGCGGTCCAGTCAATGGCGGGAAGAAACGATCGGGCGCATGAGCTGCTGGTTGTTCTGCAGCGGGACCACCGACTGCCCGGGCCGCAGCGGCGGCCGCACCGGACGCGGCCGCAGGGAGGGCCGGGGCCGCCACGGATGCCGGTAGGCGGGCCAGCCGTACAGCGGTGTCGCGGGCACGACCAGCGTTCGCGGAACCGGCGCGGGCCCTGCTTCGGGCCGCGGTGCCGGCTGTCTCGCCGCCGCGAGCTCGGCACGCGCGTTTTCCCGGGCACGCCGGTCCGCGGCCATGCGTTCCGTCGTCTCGCGCATGGCGTCAAGGCGCCGCTCCAGCAATGCGGGATCGGCCGCGGGCGGGACGTCGATCGAGAGCACCTCCGCCGTGCCGTCGTCGGGAGGCTGGTCACTGAAGGTCACGGTCCCCTGCGCATCGACCGTGCGATAGATCGTGGCCGGCTCTGCCAGCACACGGGACAGACCGCACGACAGGATAAAGGCAAGGCAGAGCACGCGGCGCATGCCGGAAGTATAGGCCACCGGCCCCGCCGCCACCTCAGGGCCCCCGGCACTCCCCGTCGCAGCTGCAGTGCACATTCGGGGCGTCGCGCGCCGGGTCGATGACGCTGGACAGCCAGTTCACGGCGCGTACACCGGCCGTCTCGCGGGTGTACAGCTCGTCGTAGCGCAGCAGCGTGTGGAACTCCCCGCCGGCCACATAGCTGCGGAAGCGGGGCAGGTCCGCGTGCAGCGCGTCGAGGTTGGCATCCAGCCCCGGCAGCAGCTCGGCCGGGTGGCCGAGGAGCGCCAGGAACTGCTCCTGCACCGCATCATAGGCGTTGTCGTAGCTGTGGAACCGGATCCCGGGCGCGGCGGCCGCGGCCAGGCGGTAGAGATCCGTGATCCGGAGCGTGTCGCTGCTGACGCCGGCAGTATCGAGCACCGCGGGCAGCGCCGGAATCACGCCCCAGGACTCCCAGAGTACCGTCGGCGGCGGCAGGCGGTAGCCGGCGCCGCCGCCGCCGAGCTGGGTGATTTGCGCCTCGGGATAGCGCCCGGCCAGCACCGCCGCGTAGACCGGGGACGCCAGGGCACCGGCGCTGCCGCCGGCTACCACGACCTCTTCCGGCGCAGGGAAGCGCGCGTAGGCGTCCGCCAGGGCGGCATCCGCGTTGGCGCGGCCGCTGTGGCGCACCGCCACGTCGCCCTCGGCGCCGGCGTAGAGCGTCGTGGCGTTACCGAGGTGCACGTCTCCGGAGCAGTAGCTGACGAACAGCTGCGACCAGCCGCGGAAGGGATTCGCGGGGTTGTCGAGGTCGAAGGCGCCGCCGTAGTCGCGCGGGTCGTTGCCGGAGCCCTCACCGGCGTGAACCCGGTAGGTCGGCTCGCCGTCCGGATCACAGGTGGCGGCGTTCCAGCAGGCCCCGCCGCCGTTGAAAAAGACCAGCAGCCGGGACGGATCGGCCTCGCGCACGTGGAAGCGATAGGCACTGCCGTCGGCACAGCCGGTACTGCCGCCGGGTTCGACCGTCTCCCAGGGCGGCGCCTCCGCCGCAGCGGCAAGAGGGCCGAGGACGAGCGTCCCTGTCGCCGCGAGCCACCAGCGTCGCAGCGGCAGCCGCGCGATCACTGCACCACCAGCTCGACGCGGCGGTTCCGCTCGCGGCCCTCGCGGGTATCGTTGCCGGCCACCGGCTCCGACTCGCCGCGGCCCGAGGCCACGAGCGCGTCGGCGTTGACGCCGCGGGACACCAGGTAGTCGCGCACGGCCGCGGCGCGGCGCTCGGAGAGCTTCTGATTGTAGGCCTCGGGGCCGGTGCTGTCCGTGTGCCCGATGACGCCGAGCGTCAGGCCGCCGTGGGCCTTGACCGTATCGACGATGCCATCGAGGGCCCGCCGGGAGGCGGCGTCCAGTTCGGCGCTGTCGAAGGCGAAGTTCACCTCGTCCACCGTCAGCACGACCTCGTCCTTCACCGGGCAGCCGCTGTCGTCGACGGTCACACCGGCCGGCGTGCGGGCGCACCGGTCACGGTAGTCAGGGACGCCGTCACCGTCGCTGTCGAGCGCACAACCGCGCGCGTCGACGCGGGCGCCGGCGGGCGTGCCCGGGCAGCGGTCGCTGCCGTCGACCACGCCGTCACCATCGCTGTCCGCCGGCGGCGGGGGCGGCGGCTCGGCCTCCGTGCACCAGAGGGCTGAGAAACCGGCGCCACCAACGGCGCCGGGGAGTACCCCGGAACCCCCGGAAACGGCGCCGCCCACCGCGCCGCCGATGGCGGTGACACCAGCGATGCAGCGCTCGTATTCGCGCTGGGTGAGGTTGGAGCAGGCGCCGAGCAGCAGGCAGAGCGGCAGGACGACGAGCAGGCGCTGGGACGGGTTCATCGGGAACTCCTCGAGCTGGCTATGTTTTCCCGGGGGCGAAAGGCGGCCGCCGGACTCCACACCTTGTAGCATATCGCCGGGAATCTTGCCTAGCGCCGGTTTCGACGGCCCGGGACGTGACCGGGCGCACAGTCCTGCAATCGCGCATTTGCCGGCCCGCGCGGGGTCGCTACCATGCCTACTCCTTGACAGTCAGTCCCCAGGGCAAGCCCGTGACCCCCTTTTTCCTCGCCCGCCAGCCGATCTTCGACCGGAAGCTCCAGATGCACGCCTACGAGCTGCTGTTCCGCGATTCCCGCGTCAACAGCAACCGGGGCGCCCTCGACGATGCCGCGACCACCGCCCAGGTCATCAGGAACGCCGCCGAGGTCGGCTTCGACCGCCTCACCCGGGGACACCCGGCCTACATCAACCTGCCCCAGCGCTTCCTCGAGGAGCCGGAACTGATCCCCCTCGACCCGGAGCAGGCCGTGCTGGAGGTTCTCGAGACCGTCGACCTCAACGAGCGCTGTATCGACGGCATCCGCCGGCTGCGTGAGCGCGGTTTCACCATTGCCCTGGACGACTTCACGAGCGGCGACGCCTTCGATGCCATCCTGCCGCTCGTCGACATCGTCAAGCTGGACGTGCTGGCCCTGCCGGCAGACGCCTGGGCGGGCGAGATCGAGCGGCTGCGGGCGCACGGCTGCCGGCTGCTGGCCGAGAAGGTCGAGACCAGGGAGGCCTTCGAGACGCTGCGCGGCCTCGGCGTCGATTACTTCCAGGGTTTCTTCTTTGCCCGGCCCCGCGTGTACCGCGGCCGGCAACTGCCGCCGGGGCGCGTCACGCTGGTACAGGCGCTGGCCGGCCTCAATGACCCGGACAGCACGGTGGATGACATCCATGAACTGGTAAGCCGGGACGTGGCACTCGCCGTCAAGGCCCTGACCTACGTCAATTCCGCGGCGTGCGGGCTGAGCCGTCGCGTCGACTCGATCCGGGAAGCCATCGTCTACCTGGGGCGGGACCGTATCCGCCGCTGGGTATCGCTGTTCGTGCTGGCGAGTGCGGAGAGCGAACCCGACGAGCGCATGACGCTCGCGCTGCAGCGGGCGAAGCTCTGCGAGCTCATCGCCGCCCGCGGCGGCCGCCAGGACCCGGACGCCTGCTTCACCGTGGGCCTGTTCTCCATGCTCGATACGCTCCTGGATACCCCGCTTGCGGAGGTCCTCCAGCAGATGAACCTGAGCGCCGACATGCGTGCCGCCCTGCTCGCCCACGCCGGCGGCACCGGCGCGGTGCTCGGCTGCGCCCGCCGGCTGGAAAGCGGCGATAGCGCGGAAGTCGACTGCCTGGGCATCGACAGCGGTGACCTGGGGCTGCTCCTCGCCGAAGCGGTCTGCTGGACCGACGAGGTCCTGCGGGAGCTGGGCCTCGACTAGGCAGCCGGCCGGCGCTTCTTTCCGCTGAAGAACAGCTTGTCGGCCTCGACGACCAGCAGGCTGGGCAGGAAGCACAGGAGGATCAGCGGCCACCACGCCGGGGGAAACTCGGCCGTACGGAACAGCGACTCGGCCGCGGGCACCAGCGTCGGCACGAAGCGGATGGCGATGCTCAGGGCGACCCCGCCCAGGAGCCAGGGATTGCTGAAGGGCGAGAAGGTGAACAGGGAGCGCTCCACGGAGCGGGCCGAGAACACGTAGCCGAAGTGGGCGAGGAGAATCCCCCAGAAGGCGGCGGTCTGGGCCTGGGTCAGCAGGAGCGGATCCACCAGCTCGCCGTCGACCATGGCCGCGCTGCCGAAATGGTAGTAAAGCAGGAAGCCGGGCAGGGCAATCGCAGAACCCACGAGGATCACCCGGCGCAGGAACAGTCCGTCGATAATCTCCGCCTTTGCCGAGCGCGGCGGCGCCTCGAGCAGCCCGCGCTCCTTCTGCTCCATCATCAGGGGCATGGTCAGCAGCACTGAATCCAGCAGGTTGATCCAGAGGATCTGCACCGGCTCGAGCACGAAGCGGGTGGCGAACAGGGGTACCTGCGCCGCGAGCAGGATCGCCCCCATGATCAAAAGGCCCTGGGCCGCGTTGGTCGGCAGCGTGTAGAGAATCGCCTTGCGCAGGTTGTTCCAGGCATGGCGCCCCTCCTCCACCGCCGCGACGATGGTGGCGAAGTTGTCGTCCTCGAGGACCATGTCCGAGGCCTCCCTGGCGACCTCCGTGCCACCCTGCCCCATGGCCACACCGATATCGGCGGTCTTCAGCGCCGGGGCGTCGTTCACGCCGTCGCCGGTCATGGCGACGATATGGCCGTTGGCCTGCAGCGCCTCGGCGATGGCCTGCTTGTGCTCCGGGGCGACGCGGGCGAAGACGGACACCCGCTCCACCGTCTCCCGCAGCGCCACCTCGTCGAGGTGGGTGAGGTCCGCACCGGTCAGCGCCTCGTGGGCATCGATGCCGAGCTGGCCGGCCACCGCGCGCGCCGTCTCCGGGTGGTCGCCGGTGATCATCACGGTGCGGATACCCGCCCGGCGGCAGGCCGCCACCGCCTGCACCGCGGCCTCCCGCGGCGGGTCGATCATGCCCTGGAGGCCCAGGAACACCATGTCCTTCAGGTCGTCGGCGCCGAGCTCATCCTGGTCTTCCGCCACCGGCAGGCAGGCAAAGGCCAGGGTGCGCAGCGCCTCGCCGGCAAACTCCTGCGCCTTCTCCAGCGCCGCCTCGCGGTTGAGCGCCCGGCTACCGCCGGCGGCATCGAGCTCGCTGGCACACATGGCCAGGACCACCTCCGGTGCGCCCTTCACCAGGATCTCGCGCCGCCCGTCTTCCTCTACCAGCACCGCCTGGTACTTGCTGGAGGAGTCGAAGGGCAGCTCCACGAGCCGCTTCACGACCCCGTCCTTGATACCGCCCTTGATCCCGGACACGCGCAGCGCGATCTCCGTCGGGTCGCCGCTGACGTTACCCCCGTGCACGTGCGCATTGTTGCAGTGATAGCCGGTAGCAAGGAGCCTGCCGAGGGCGTGCTCGGCGGCCTCGTCCACGGGGACCTCGAGCTCGAAACCGCCGCGCTGGCCCAGCGCGTCCCCGGTCACCCGGAAGACTATCCCCCCGGCCAGCACCCGCGTCACCGTCATGCGGTTCTCCGTCAGCGTGCCGGTCTTGTCGGAGCAGATCACCGAGGTGGCGCCCAGGGTTTCCGCCGCGGGCAGGCGCCGGATGAGCGCCTTCTTGTTGGCCATGACGATGGCGGCGAGGGCGAGGATCGAGGTGATCAGCGCCGGCAGCATGGCCGGGATCGTCGCGACCACCAGGGACACGGCGCCAAGGAAGCTGTAGCTGAGCGGGAAGCCGAGGTAGAGGCCGTAGATGAAGTTGGCCATACCGACGATGGGAATGGCGATGGTCAGGCCGCGGACGAAGTTCGCGATCTTGCGCTGCAGCGGCGAGGGCCGGACCTCGGCGCTGCTCACCAGGTCGGCGATGCGGCCGAAGGCGGTCTCGCCGCCGGTGGCGCAGACCACCGCGTGGGCCGAGCCGAGGGTGACGTAGGTGCCGGAAAAACCCATGTTGCGCTGGTCGCCGGGCACGAGGTCGTCGCCGCTGAGCGCTTCCGCCACCTTCTTCACCGGCACGGATTCACCGGTGAGCGCGGACTCGTCCGCGTGCAGGTTGCTGACGCGGGTAAAGCGCACATCCGCGGGAATCCTGTCCCCGGCCTCGAGCAGGACCAGGTCCCCGGGGACGAGGTCGCGCGCGGCGATGGACTGCTCCACGCCGTCGCGGACCACCATGCACTCCTGCACCAGCATGCTGCGGAGGGCGTCGAGGGCCCCCTCGGCCTTGCCCTCCTGCACGAAGCCGAGGATGGCATTGAGAAAGACCACGCCGAAGATGACGATCGTATCCGGCAGCATCTCGCTGCCGAAGGCCGTCAGCGCGCCGGTGAACAGGCCGGTGGCGAGGAGGATGAGAACCATCGGGTCCTCGAACTGGCGCAGGAAGCGTACCCAGGCCGGGGTCTTGCGGAAGGCGAGTTCGTTGGGGCCGTAGCGGCCGAGCCGCTCGGCGGCCTCCCCGGCGGCGAGGCCGCCGGAAGCGGTCTCCAGTGCCGTGAAGACCGCGTCGGCCTCGAGCTGGTAAATGGGCTTCGCCATGGCCGGGACCTTACCTTCGTGGCATGACAGGCTGTTGACAGTACCCGGGACGCATCGGTGTCAGTCGCTGATACCGAGGCGCCCGAGGTTGACCGTTGCCGCATCGTAGTTGGCGCGCGCGATGCGGGTGCGGCGGTAGGCATCGAAGTAGCGTACCCGCGCGTTTGCCGCCGTCTCCTCGCGGATGTTCACGAGAAAGAAATCACTGGCGCCGCGCTCGAAGCGGGTGACCTCCGCCCGGCGCATGATCTCGGACTGCTCCACCTCGAGTGCCGCGAGTTCCATGAGGCGCAGGGCGATGTTGAGTTCGAGGAGGATGTTGCGCAGCTCGATCTCCACCTTGTCCTCCAGGCGCCGCCGCTCGGCGCGCAGCGCCGCGAGCTTCGCTTCCGCCTGGGACAGCTTGCCCCGGGCCGCGCGGCGCTCGAGAGGCACGGAGAAGGTGAGGCCGACGATCGCGTCCGTCTCGTCCCGGGAAACCCCGCCTTCACCGATGTTGCCGAAAGGCTGGGACAGCTCGACATTGAGGTCGAGCTGCGGCAGCAGTGCGTTTTCGGACAGCTCGACCTTGCGCACGGCCCGCTGCATGGCGGTCTGGAGAATGCGCAGTTCCGGCCGCCTCTCCAGCGTCGACGGGATGTCCAGGGGCGGCACGGGCGCTTTCTCCCGCGGCGTCACAACCTCCGGGTGCGGCAGCCGGGCCGGATCCGGGATGACCGGGAGGCCACTGTCGTCGCGGAGGAAAAAGGCCAGGCGGTTGGCGGCGCGGCGAAAATCCCGCTCGGCGGTGGTGACCAGCGTACGCCGCCGGGTGATGTTCTGCGCGTTCTCGGTGAGGAAGATCTTCGCCCGGCGACCGCTCTCGACCTCCCGCTCCAGGCCCTTCTCCCGGTCGAGGGCGATCGTTAGCAGGTTCTCGTAGATGTCGAGCTGCTGGCCGGCGGCCACCCACTCCCAGTAGGCCAGCAGCGCCTGCTGCTGCACGCCCACGCGGGTGAGCAGTACCTCCAGGTCGGCCTGCTCCAGGGCGAGCCGGCTGTCCAATTCGCGGAAGCGGCGCTCGTCGATGTCGCGGTCGCGCAGCAGGCTGAAAAGGACCCCGAGCTTGAGGTCGCCGCCCTCATTGGTGAACAGCTCGTCCTGGTAGATGGGGAAGTCCCCGCGGGAGAGGCTGTACTTGCTGTAGAGTTCGGCACCGAGCGGCCGCAGGGCCCGGCTCACGCCCCCCTCGGCATAGCGTCCGTCGTAGTAGCCGTCGGCCCAGGTTGTGCTGTCGCCCTTGAAAACGAGGTCGAAGGCGCCGAGGGCCTCGGTGACCTGGCCCTCCGCCGCACGGCGCTCGGCGATGGCCTTGAGGATGCCAGGGAAATGCTCGCCGGAGGCCTGCAGCACCTCCTCCGGGGTCAGCGGGCTGGTGACCCCGCCGTCCTCGCCGGCGAGGGTGCCGGCCGCCAGGGCCAGCAGCAGGATGGGCAGCCAGCGGCGCATCAGTTGCTCCCGCCGCCCTGCCCCTGGGACTGTCCCCGGGATTGGCCGCCGACCGGGAAGTCCGGCGGGAAGTTGTTCAGCTGGCGCCAGATCTCGTAGCCGACGGGCACGGTTTCGAGCAGGACCCAGCCGCGCGCCTTGGAGCCGAAGCGCACGAAGCGCGAGTCCGGCCAGGGGGTATCCCAGTCCTTGTCTTCCTCGACCAGGATGCGGAAGCGGCCATTGGGCTGTGCCGACGCGTCGATGGCCACGACGCGGCCCGCGAAGGTGCCCACGGCCTTTGATGGCCAGCCGCTCACCTGGATCACCGGCCAGCCCTCGAACTGGATCCGCACCGGGGCGCCCACGCGCACGATGGCGATATCGCGCCCGTCGATATAGAGCTCGAGGGCGCGCTCGATGTTGTCCGGGACGAAGGTGGCAATGACCTGCCCCGTGGAGACGAAGGTGGCGGCATCGCCGGCGTTGACCCGCAGGATGGTGCCGTCGCGGGGCGCGCGCACGATCTGCACCGATTGCCGCGACAGCTTGACGTCGACGCGGCTGACCTCCGCGGCGGCCTGGGCGACGCGGGAGCGGAGCTCCTCCACGCGGATCCGCGCCTGCTCGAATTCCCGGCGCGCGGCCAGCCCCTGGTCGAAGAGCTCCTCCATGCGCCGGCGGTCGATCTCGGCGATTTCCAGCGCCGTCTCGGCGGCGCTCAGGTTGGCCACCACCTGCTGGCGCTCGCTGCGCAGCCGCTCGAGCAGCTGGGGGTCGTTGTCGACGATGCGGACGATCGGGTCACCCACGCTCACCCGGCTGCCATCGCGCACGTACCATTCCTGGATGCGCCCGGAGACCAGCGCGTTGATCTCCTGCAGCCGGTCATTCGGGTTGAGCGCGGTGACCTTGCCCGGACCGCTCGCCGTCTGCACCCAGGGCACGAAGGCCAGGAACAGCACGATCAGGGCGATAAAAAAAACCAGGCTGAAGCCGATCGCCCTGGCCACCCGCGGCGTGCGGATGCTGTTGAGGGTGGTGAACTTGTCCCCGTGGACATCGAAGTAGGGCATCTAGGCACCCTCCCCGGTGTTGCTCGGCTCCATGCCGTGGCCCTCGACGGGTTCGCGCAGGGTCAGGCGCTCGAAGCGCATTTCCTCGCAGAGGCGGTCGTAGCTGTCGAACAGCCGCTGCTCCTCGCGGCCGAGGTGGAGATAGGTGGTGAAGGCAAAATCCGTGTGCTTGTTGGTGAAGTAGATCACCGTGGTACCCGCGCTCGACTGCAGCAGGTCGAGTGACGCCTTGAGGTGGCGCTCGGGCACCGCGTCGAACACCTGCGCCAGCACCAGCACGCGCGGGCGGGCGATGAGCGCGGCCGCCAGCTTGAGCTGCATGGTCTCGGTAATCGCCAGCGGCCAGCCGGTGGTGACCAGCGGCGTGTCGAGGCCCTCGGAAAGCTCCGTCACCGTCTTCTCGAGGCCGACAATGCGCATCGCCGTCATGATGTCGATGGCGTCCTCGTCGTCCGCGCTCAGGCGCAGGTAGTCGCGGATATCCGTCTCCACCGCCGAGGGCCGGTCGAGGACGATGATCTCCTGGCGCACCTCGTGGGCTTTCAGCGAGCGCAGGTCCTGGTCACCGAGGGCGATGTAACCGTTTTCCGGCTCCTCGTGGCACTTCAGGAGCTCGGTGAACAGGCGCTGGGCCATGTGGCTATCGGCATAGGCGCCGACCCGTGAACCCGCGGGCAGACGGCAGTCGAGCGCCACGGTGGCGCCGCGGATGCTGGTGCGCACCGCGACGAAATCGAGGCGGGCGCTCAGCGGCAGCCGGTGGATGGGTTCCTCCGGCCGTTCCTGCTCGATCTGCATGAACAGCGACAGCTCGTCGATCGCGGCGCAGAGGTAGTAGAAATAGTTGAGGTAGATACCGAGCTGGGAGATGCCGTAGAGCACCACGGAGAGCACCAGCTCGGCGGCCACCAGCTGGCCGAGGGAGAGCTGCCCCTGGATCACCAGCCAGCCGCCGAGGCCCAGGAGCGCCGCGCTGCCCGCCGCGTAGAGGAACAGGAAGCACAGCGTCTGCGAGAAGTGCTGGCGGAACAGGTAGCGGTGCTGCGCGATGTACTCACCGGTGAAGTGGTCCGTGCGCTCCAGCGCATCGTCGATGTGCCGCGCACTCTTGTAGAAGCCGTTGGATTTCGCCAGGCCCTCGAGCCAGGCGGCGGTGGTGTGCTTGCGGTGCGACAGCTCCACGGCGGCGCGGATGGCGCGCGGGCCCCAGATGAGCCACACCAGCCAGAGCAGCGCGATGATCACGAGATTGAAGACCAGCAGGAACGGGTGATAGAACGAGGTGAGGACGAAGCCCGCGGCCGCCTGCAGGATGATCGTGAAGCCGCCGATGAGAATATCGGGCATGCGGATCATGACCTGGATGATGTCGAAGTAGCGGTTGAACAGCGGCCCCTTGTCGTTGTCCTCGAAGTGCGGATTGCGCGCGTAGAGGGCGCGCAGGGCGATATCCGACACCAGCCGCGCATAGAAGCGGCGGCCGAAGACATCCATGATGTAGATGCGCAGCGCGCGCAGGACCCCGGCGATCAGCAGCAGGCCGAACAGCGACAGCGCCAGCACCACCAGCGGCGTGGGCAGCCCGGTGGCCGCGACGCTGTTCACCAGCATCTGCACGGAAACCGGCGTTGCCACCGACAGGATGCTGATGCCGATCCCATAGAGGATGGTGAGCGTGTAGAAGCGGTGCTCGGGGCCCAGGATCTGGACAAAATATCGGAACAGCGTCGTCAGCGAACGCGTTTCGACGGTGGGAGACTCTGCCATGACGGAATTTCTGACCTGCGGGTTGTCTAGTATACGTCCAGCCGGGGTGAGGGGATGCCCGCCACGCAAAAATTTCCGCCGTCCGCGGTTCTGCCCCGGCTAGACGACCTCGTCGCCGCTGGCGAGGAGCGGCGCTGCATCGAGCTCCTCCGCGTCCATCATGGTCGCCACCCGCTCGAGGGCGGCGACGATCTGGTGCTGCTCCCAGCTCGGCAGCCGCGAAAAGCGCGCCGAGAAGCTCTCCTGCAGGGGCATGGGCGCCTCCCGCAGGACCTGCTTGCCGAGATCGGTGAGCAGCACCTTCACGCGACGCCGGTCGACGGCGCTGCGCTCCCGGGTGAGCAGCTGCTTGTCCTCGAGGCGATTGAGGATCGTAGTCACCGTGGCCTGGCTCAGGCTGACGGCGCGGGCGATATCGCTCGCCGTCGGCAGCCCCTCGTCGCCAATGGCACGGATCACCACGAGCTGAGGCGTGGTCAGGCCCATGACCTTGCCCAGCTTGCGCGAGTGGATACTGGTCGCGCGCATGATGCGGCGCAGCGATACCAGCACTTCGTCTTCCAGTTCGGCCATGATCCTCGATTGATGCTTTCCCGCCACGACGCTTCAGGCCCCCGCCGGCGCCGGGCGCTCGCCGAGCGCGTCGCGCAGGGGCTGCAGCCAGGGCGCGTAATTGTGCCACTGTTCCTGCGCCGTGCGGAAGATCGGCTGGCGCACCTGCTCCGAGCTCGGTGTGCGCACGGCGCGCTCCGTCTCCCAGTAGCGCAGGCAGGCGGCTTCGAAGGGCAGGTCGAGGAAGTCGAGCATCCGCCGCACCTGCCCCTCCAGGTCGTCGAGCACATCCTCGTGCTGCACGCGCAGCACCTTGCCCGGCAGCACCGCGTCCCAGTGCGCCATCAGCTCGACGTACTCGCGGTAGTAGCGGCCGGTATCGGCGAGGTCGTAGCTGAATTCCTGCCCCTCTGCGAACAGCTGCTTGAAGTTGCTGAAGCAGCAGGCCATGGGCTCGCGGCGCGCGTCGATGATGCGCGCGTTGGGCAGGATGAGGTGGATAAGACCGATGTGGCGGAAGTTGTTCGGCATCTTGTCGATGAAGCGCGGTGCGCCCTGGCGGTGGATCCGTGTTTCCTTGAGGAAACGCTCGCCGAGGGCCTCGAGGGTTTCGCCGTCCAGCGCCTGCAGCACCGCCGGGTACCCCGGCGTCTCGCCGCCCACGGCCCGGCGCCGGAGCTGCTGGCTCAGCGCGAGGATGTTGGGCAGCTCCTGGGTGCCGTCCACCTGGCTGTGCGAGGACAGGATCTGCTCGAGCAGCGTGCTGCCGGCGCGCGGCATGCCGACGATAAAGATCGGATCCGGCGCCTTGCAGCCGGCGCCCTCCCGCCCCTCGAAGAGCGACCGGTCGCAGTGCTCGCGCTGCGCCGCGAGCTCCCGGGACATGGCGTCGGCATCGTAGCGACTGGCCGCCCGCTTCAGGCGATTGCCCTCGGCATAGTGGCGGAAAGACGCCGCGTAATCCTTGCGGTCCTCTTCGGCCTTGCCGAGGGCGAAGGACAGGTAGACCCGGTCCGCCGCGGGCAGCCCCGGCGTGGCCAGGACCCGTTCCATGGTGGCGAGCTCGCCGTCATCGAAGCGGTAGGTCTTCAGGTTGGCCAGCGAGTACCAGGCCTCGCCATGGCGCTCGCGGCTGGACAGCGCGCTGCGGTAGGCGGCCACGGCCGCCGCGTAGTCACCGCAGGTCTTCAGCGCGTGGCCTCGGGAGGTGTGCGTGACGGGGTCGCCGGGCAGCTGCTCGAGCACCGCCGCGAAACCCGCGAGCGCCTCCTCGTAGGCGCCGGCCTGCAGGCACTCCACGGCGTGCAGGGAGCGCAGCTGGACGTTGTCCGGGTGTTCCTCGAGGAGCCGCGCGGCCTCTTCCCGGGCGCGGGCGAACTTCTGCCGCCGGCCGAGTACCCGCACGTAGTCGATGCGCGCCGGCAGATTGCCGGGCTCGAAGGCCGCAGCACTCTCGAGGAGGAACTCCGCCTCCTCCAGGGCACCGAGGCGCACACCGATTTCCGCGAGCAGACGCATGCCCTCGACATGCTGCGGCACGGACTGCAGGAAGCGCCGGCAGAGGGTCTCCGCCTTGAGTACACGGCCACGGGCCAGCAGGTCGGTCACCGCGACCAGCGGCTTCGGCAGTGCCTGCAGGCGCTCGAGCTGTGACGCCACCGCGGCGGCCGCGGCGCGCTCGCCCCGCGCCTCGAGGATAGCCAGCTGCCCGCGGAAGCTCGCCGCGAGAGACGGGTTGACCCGGCAGGCCTCCGCGTAGGCGCGCAGCGCCCCGTCGGCATCGCCGCTATCACGGCAGAGGTGCCCGAGTTCCTGCAGCGCGTGCCCGTGCTCCGGCTCGACGGCGAACACCCGCTCCAGGCAGGCGCGCGCGTCATCGAAGGCACGCAGGAAACGGTGGCAGACGGCGGCGAGGTACAGCGCCTCGGTCCCGGCCTCCGGCGACGCCGCGTCCAGCAAGACGAGCGCGCCGGCGAAATCGCCGGCGCGCATCTTTTCCTGGACCGCCGCCCGGTCGGGCGGCGCCGTGCTCTCCGTCACGCTGGCAGCCCCGCGGCCACCGGCGGTGGCCTCACTGGAAGTCGTAGCTGAAGCGTACACCGGCAGTGAGCGGACGGGCGAGGGTCGGACGGTTGCGGTCGTTGACGTAGTTCATCGACAGCTCCGCGGCCTCGTCGGTGAGGTTGTCCACGAACAGCTCGGCCATCCAGCTGCCGGTGCTGACCCCGGCCGTGACCCCCACCATCAGCCAGGAGTCGAGCTTCTGGCGGTTGATGGTGATGATGTCGCTGTAGGCTTCCTCGGAGTAGGCCAGGTGCGGCATGACATGTGCGCGCATGCCGTTCTCCAGGTCCCACTCGTAGCGGGCCCGCAGGTTGCCCTGGAACTCCGGCGCGAAGGCGAGCGTGTCGCCTTCCTGCACGTCGTCCGTGGGCGTGAGCACGTCCGTGATCTCCGTGTCGAGGAAGGAGAAAGCGCCGCTCACGGTCAGGCCCGGGATCGAGGCCGGCGCCCAGGTCACCGTGCCTTCCATGCCGAGGATCTCGGCGTTGGCCGCGTTGTCGGAGAAGAACAGGTTGACGATGCTCGGGTCGAAGATCGTCGTCTGCAGGTTCTCGACATCCACGAAGAACAGGCTGCCGTTGAAGCGCAGCGTCTGGTCCGCGAGGTCGAGCTTCCAGCCGAGCTCGTAGTTGGTCACGTCGTCCGTGTCGAGGGCGAAGGGCACGGTGTAGTCACCGGGCCCCGGGGCGCCGCCCGGGCGGTTGAGCAGGCCGGGGCGGAAGCCCTCGGAGACCGTGGCGAACCAGAGCTGGTTCATGGTCGGCGTCCAGGACAGGGAGACCTTGCCGATGACGCCGTCGGTCTGCGCCGTGTCCGGCGCGTTCTGCAGCGCGTTGGCGACCTGGGCCGGGGCCTCGTCGATGTTGTCCAGCGTGTAGGTCAACTGCGCCGCGGGGTCGCAGGTACCCCGGAAGGTGACCTGGCCGTCGCCGTTGTAGAGATCGGAGATATCCGTGCCGAAGGAGTTTGAATCGGGCTGGAACAGGTTACAGAAGGAGGAGTTGGCGCCACCCTCGAGATCCACCTCGATGTCGTAGTAGCGGGCGCCCAGGGTCAGCGCGAGCGTGTCGCTGATATCAAAGGTCGCCTCGCCGAAGACCCCGAGCTGCTCGTCGGTCCGCTTCACGTCGTTGCGGAAGATCGTGCCGGACGGGAAGGGGCCCGGGTCGGAGTAGTAGCCGGTGGTGAAGGGGAAGTTCGGCGAGAAGCCCGTCTGAACCCCGTAGCCATCGACCACCGCAGAGCCCGGGTAGACGAAGTCGTTGCGCTCCTCGAGCTGCAGGTCGCTGTAGAAGCCGCCGACGGTCGCGCGCAGGCGCCGGTCTTCCGGCGTGTTGAAGCGCACCTCGTGAGTCCAGACCTGGGTATCGGTGATGGAGTTCACCTGCAGGTCCGGCGGCTGGCAGGTGCCGGCCGGGGCGGCGTCGCCCGGGTACGAAACGGAGCTGTCACAGATGTAGTAGGGCAGGTACTGGCCGACGAACAGGTAGTCGGAGTAGTCGACCAGCTGGTCCGTCTCCCGGTTGGTGAAGGCACCGGTATACAGGGCCTCCAGCTCGCCGATGCGGCCCTTCAGCGTCCAGGAGGTGTTGTTGAAGCTGTCCTCCAGGCTGTCCTCGGTGAAGCGGGTCACCTCGTACTCGTCCTGGTCGCCATCGGAGTAGAACACGCCGTCCGAATCCAGCTGCTGCTGCATGTGCGAGACGGTGAGGTCCCAGTCGGCGTTGATCAGGTATACGCCGGTGAGGCGGAAACCGTTGTAGGAGGTGTCGTTGAAGTCGTCCTCGGCGATATTGCCGTTATCGGCCTCGAGGAAGGTCACGGCGGAGAGGTCCGAGGTGGACTGAAAGCCGGCGCGGCGATCGTTCACCGGGACCCCGTTGGAACGGACCGTACCGGCGGGACGGAAGCGCGCGCTCTCGCGGGCCGTGAGCGTGCCCGGGACGTTGTCCACGTAGCCGCCCATGTTGTCGGTGTAGACCACGCCGCGCAGCGCCAGCTTGTCGGACACCGGCAGGTTGAACATCCCCTCGAGGTTGTTGCTCATCTCACCGCCCTTGGTCCAGGAGGTGCCGGCCTTGAGGCGGCCGTAGGTGCCGGTGAAGTCCGGCTTGTTGGTGATCAGGCGCACGGTACCGGCCTGGGAGCTGGCGCCGAAGAGCGTGCCCTGCGGGCCGGCCAGCACCTCCACGCGGTTGATATCGGCCGCGTAGACGTCGAGGTTCCGTCCGGGCTGCGCCAGCGGCTGCTCGTCGAGGTAGAAGGCGACGTTGGGGGACAGGCCGGCGACACCGGCCGTGGTGAGGTTCGGCGTGGTGGAGGCGATGCCGCGGATGTAGATGGTGTTCTGGCCCGGGCCGCTGCCGCCGGCGGTGACGCCCGGGAGCTGGATCAGGTAGTCCTCGAAATTGCCGACGCCCATCTGCTCCAGGCTGTTCTGGCCGAGCGCCTGGACGGACAGCGGAATGTCCTGGGTACTCGCCTCGCGCTTGGTCGCGGTGACAATGACCTCTTCCATCTGCGCCTGGGCGCCCGTGGCGATGGTGCCACCGGCAACGGCCGACAGAACGGCGCGGCTGAGCGTCTTGCGGTTGAATACGGGCAGTCGTGACATGGCTAGTCCCTCTGTTGCTTGAATTCGTGTGCTGGAGCCCGCTCGCGGCTTGGCAGGTAAAAAAGAAGTGCCGCGGACTTATTGTTGACGGGCGTTACTTTGAGTCGGCGGCAATTATAGGCCAAAGTATTTTCACAGTGCCACCCTCGGGGACAATCGAAGTAAATATCAACGAAAAATAACGATTTGGCGAAAATTGGTTGCATTCTGCGATTTTCGGGAAGGCCAGAATCATTTTTAGCCAAAGCGTTTCCTGTCGGCTGCGCTATACTGCGCCCCGCATTCACCGCAGGGCGGCAGCAGGCGCGCCCTGCCGCACCCCCGATGCCATCGCCGCCGGCGCCCGTTCCGCGCCGCGCACGGCCCGGCTTGCCCGGGACCCGGGACCGGTTGTCGCGCCGGGATCGTCGGGCGTGCACAACAATCGGGGCCCATCACCCGGAGGGAGAGATCCATGGAGCAAGCGCCGCTACCCAAGCCACGGCTCGTCGTCGACCACAGCGTGTTCTGGCCCGCCACCGCGGTGCTGGTGCTGCTGGTGCTCGTCGCCGGCCTCGCCCCGGCGGCGAGCAACGAGGTGTTCCAGGCCATGCAGGACGCGATCGTCCACTACGGCAGCTGGTACTACGTGCTGGTGGTTGCGATCATTCTCATCGCGGTGCTCGTGTTCGGCCTCTCCCGCTACGGCGACATCAAGCTCGGGCCCGACCACTCGGAGCCCGCCTACAGCTATACCTCCTGGTTCGCCATGCTGTTCGCCGCCGGCATGGGCATCGGCCTCATGTTCTACGGGGTGGCCGAGCCGGTCATGCACTACCTGCAGCCGCCCCACGGCAACGGCGGCGGCATCGACGCCGCGGCCCAGGCCATGAAGCTCACCTTCTTCCACTGGGGCGTCCACGCCTGGTCCATCTATGCCATCGTCGCCCTGGTACTCGCCTACTTCGCCTACCGGCACAGCCTGCCGCTGACCCTGCGCTCCGCCTTCTACCCGCTGATCGGCGAGCGCATCTACGGCACCCCGGGCGCGATCGTGGATATCTTTGCCATTGTCTGCACCACCTGCGGTGTCGCCACCAGCCTCGGCCTCGGCGTCCTGCAGATCAACAGCGGCCTCAACTACCTCCTCGGCCTCCCCATCGGGCCCGGCATGCAGGTCATCCTGATCGTGGGAACCATGCTGCTCGCGACCATCTCCGTCGTGATGGGGCTGGACGCCGGCATCAAGCGCCTCTCCGAGATCAATATCGTGCTCGCCATCCTGCTGCTCATCGGCGTGCTCCTCGCGGGGCCCACGGTCATCGTGCTGCAGGGCACGATCGAGAATCTCGGCAGCTATGTCAGTGATCTCGTCAGCTACACGTTCAACCTCTACGCCTACGACCCCACCGACTGGCTCGGCGGCTGGACGATCTTCTACTGGGGCTGGTGGCTGTCCTGGTCGCCCTTCGTCGGCCTGTTCATCGCGCGCATCTCCCGCGGGCGCACCATCCGCGAGTTCATCCTCGGCGCCATGCTCGTGCCCTGCGGCTTCACGCTGCTGTGGATGGGGATCTTCGGCAACAGCGCCATCGAACTGATTCTCCACGGCGGCCAGCAGGCGCTGGCGGACGCGGTGCAGGAGAACAACGCCATTGCCCTGTTCCGCTTCCTCGAGTACCTGCCGATGCCGACGGTCCTGTCGACCATCTCCCTGCTCATGGTGATCGTGTTCTTCGTCACCTCGGCGGACTCGGGCGCCATGGTGCTGAACATGCTCGCCGCCAAGGGCCGCGACGACACGCCCTGGCCGCAGCGCATCTTCTGGACGGCCATCATCGGCCTCATCGCCATCGTCCTGCTCCTGGCCGGCGGCCTGTCCTCCCTGCAGACCGCGGCGATCGCCAGCGCCCTGCCCTTCTCGGTGGCGCTCCTCGGGGCCATCTGGGGCTTCGGGCGCGCGCTGCACCTGGACGTGGCCAAGAGGGACACGCAAAGCGTGTCGCCGCTCATCGCCAACCCCGGCGACTGGCGCGCCCGCCTCGACAACCTGCTCAACTACCCCGGTGACACCACCGTGCACAGCTTCATGCGGGAAACGGTGCTGCCCGCGCTGCGGGAGTTTGCCGGCGAACTCGTCGGCCACGACATAGAGGCCCGGGTGTTCAACGACATCGGCAGCCGCGGCGCCGTGCGCCTCGAGGTGTACCACGGTGAGGAAACGGACTTCGTCTACGAGGTCCGCTGCCGGGCCCATGCCCTGCCCGGTGAAGCCTTCGTCGGCAAGGCCCTCGAAGAGCTCGACAACGAGGAGAAGTTCTACCGCGCCGAGGTACACCTCGCGGAAGGCGGCCAGGACTACTGCGTCATGGGCTGGACCCGCGCCCAGGTCACCCACGACGTGCTCGGCCAGTACGAGAACCACCTCCAGTTCCTGCACAGCATGCGCTAGTGTCCTGTGAACACTGGGGACACGACACCGCAGCCAGAGCTGCCCCGCCGGGAAAAGGTCGCCTACACAGCCCTTTACACCCTGCTCGCCGAGGAAGAGGATGCGCGGGTCTGCCGGGACATCCCCGACGCCGCCTGTCACGAGCAGCCGGCCGCCTTCACCCTGCAGCTGGCGGCGCAGACCCTGAGCAAGCTCGGCGATGCGCTCTCGTCCAGCCGCCTGGTGCTCGCCTGGATTCTCACCAGCCTCGGCGCACCGGCCATCTACCTGTCGCTGCTGGTCCCGCTGCGCGAATCCCTTTCCCTGCTGCCCCAGCTCGCGGTCGCCCAGGCACTGCGGGAGCGGCCCCTGCGCAAGCGCTTCTGGGTGGCGGGGGGGCTCGCGCAGGCGCTGGCGCTCGCGGCCATGGTGCCCGCGCTCTTCCTGCTCGAAGGGCATGCCCTGGGCAGCGCGGTGTGCCTGCTGCTGGCGCTCTTCAGCCTCGCCCGGGGCGTCTGCTCGGTCGCGGCCAAGGACGTGCTCGGCAAGACGGTGTCGAAATCGCGCCGCGGCAGGCTCACGGGCCTGGCCGGCTCGGCCGCGGGCCTGGCCACCCTCGGGGTCGCCGGGGTCCTCGTCCTGGCCGGTGGCCGCGACGCCGCAGAGATCGGCCTGTTCGCCGGGCTGCTTGCCGCCGCCGCATTCGCCTGGGCCCTCGCCGCGCTGGTCTACGCCCGGGTACCGGAGGCACCCGGGGCCACGGCGGGGGGCGGCAACGCCCTCGACGAGGCACTGCGCAGCCTGCGCCTGCTCCGGGACGATGTGCCCTTCCGGGATTTCGTGATCGCCCGCAGCCTGCTCGTGGCCACGGCTTTCGCCATCCCCTACCTCGTGGTACTGCTCCGCAGCGGCGGCACGGGCGAGCTTGCGCTGGGCGTGCTGCTGCTCGCGGAGGGCCTCGCCGCCCTGCTCTCCGCCCCTTTCTGGGGCTTCTGGTCGGACAGCGCCTCACACCGGGTGATGGCCGCCGCCGCCCTGCTTTCGGCCCTGGGCCTGGGCCTCGCGCTGCTGCTGGCTCGCCAGGGAGCGCTGGCCAGCAGCCTCACCGGGGCGGCTCTCCTGTTCCTCTGCGCCGTCGCCCATCAGGGTGCCCGGGTCGGCCGCAAGACCTACCTCGTGGATCTCGCTTCCAGCGAGAACCGGGCGGCCTACACGGCGGTCAGCAACACGGTGCTCGGCATCGTGCTCTTCGCAGGCGTGGGCCTGGGGTTGCTCGATACGGTGCTGGGAACGGAGGCGGTTCTCGCCGCACTGCTGCTGCTCGCCCTGCTGGCCGCGCTGCGCTGCGCGACGCTGCCCCGCGTCGACTAGCCCCGCCTAGGCGGTGAGCGCAAGGGGCCGGGGCTGGCGCCCGGCGCCGGCGCGGCTGCCGATGCGCTCCGCGTGCACCGCGCCCCAGAGCCGGTCGCTGAGCGCGGCGAGGGCGCGGTCCCGGTAATCGCCGGCCAGCAACCAGTCGGCCAGGGCTCCCGCCACGTCCGGGAAATGCAGCCGCGGTGCCGTGGCATCGCTGTCCAGCCAGTCGCCGATGCGCCGCGCATCCAGGCGCTCCATGCTCGCCCCGTAGCCCAGCCGGCGCAGCGCCAGCGCATTCGACGCCTGCTCCATCTGCCGCCCCTGGGGCTTGACCAGCAGGCGCTTGCCGAGGGCGAGGCACTCGCTGGCAAGTTCGAAGCCGGCGTTGCTGATCACGCCGTCGCAATCGGCCAGGTCGCGGCGGAAGCCCTCGAGCGAGGTCGGACGCAGGCGCAGGTTGCCCTCGTCCCGGCACGGCGAGCCGGGCGCGTAGACGAAGAACTCGTGGGCCACGAAAGGACGCAGCAGCGCCTCCACCGCCTCCGGATCCTCGAAGGGCAGGTAGACGAGAATCTTGCCGCGCCGCCGCTGCGGTGGCGCGTCATCGAGATCGACCAGCGGCGGCAGGATCGGGGCGCCGAAGGGGGCCCAGTGCATGCCGACGCGCACGCTGCCCGGCGCGAACAGGCGCATGACCAGCATGGTTCGCAGGTCGCGCCGGGCCACGGGGACCGGGTGATCGAAGGCGGGCTGGTGGCCGAGGCTGACGACCGTCCGGCCGCGAAGCCGTCCCGCCCAGGCGGTCACGGGCTCGAAATCACTGAGGATGACGTCATAGCCGCTGACATCGAGGCTGCGCACATCGCGCAGGAACGCGAGATAGTCGTTGCGAAGGACGGTCTTCAGGTAGCTCACGCGACCGTGCTCGTTGACGAAGGTGAGGCCCCGGCGCCACTGGAAGGCACCGAAACAGTCCATGGCGAAGAAACCGGCGCGCGGCCGCCCGCTGAACAGATAGTCGACGCTGACACCGCGCGCCGCAAGGGCCGCCGCCATGGCGCGGGCGCGGCTCAGGTGGCCGTTCCCCGTGCCCTGCACACCGTAGAGAATCCGCATGGTTACCTCGCCTCCCGCCGCTCAGGCGAGCAGCCCGCTCACCGCGAGACCGAGGCCGGTGCCGAGGGCAGCACCGACCAGCGTGTCCGTGGGGAAATGGACACCGAGATAGACCCGCGACATGCCGACAGCCATCGCCCAGCCGTAGGCCAGCAGGGCGAGGGGCCCGAAGTGCAGCCACAGCAGCGTGGCGAACAGGAACGCCGCGGAGGTGTGCCCCGAGGGAAAGGAGAACTCGTCCGAGGCGATGATCGTGCTCTCGAAACCCGGCAGCGCCTGGGCGGGCCGCTTCCGCCGGAGCGTGTTCTTCAGCACCCAGTAGATCGCGCGCTCCGCGGTGAAAGCCAGCGCCGTGGCGAGCACGAGCCGGTCACCGGCCTCGCTGACGATGGACAGCAGCAGCGGCAGGATCACGTACAAGTGGCCGTCCGCCGTGCGGGAGACCCGGCGGGCGTGCAGCGCCAGCCAGCTCTCCGACTGCCTGAGCAGGAGCAGCAGCCGACGATCGATGACCTGGATGTCTTCAAGCATTCGCATGGATTGAAGGCTAACCACGCCGGGTGACAAGAGCGTGACGCGCAAGCGCGTTTTTGTGAATTTTCCGTGACAGTCGCGATGCGCTGCGGCGGCGGCCGGGGCTGCTATGATGCGGCCTGCTACGAGGTCAGTAACGGGAACAGGAGCCAGCCGTGAGCTTTCTCTATCGAAGCGCCTTCGCCATCGCCGAGGACATCAAGGCCGGTCGCGCCAGCGCCCGGGACGCCGTCGAGTTCTTCCTCGCCCGGATCGACGCCCACAACGGCGCGCTCAACGCCGTGGTTGCCATGGACCCGGACGCGGCGCGGGCCCGGGGCGAGGAAGCCGACGACGCCGCCGCGCGGGGCGAGGACTGGGGCCCCCTGCACGGCGTGCCCCTGACCATCAAGGATGCCTACAGCACCTGTGAGCTGCCGACGGTCGCCGGCGTGCCCGAGCGGGCCGGCAAGGCAGCAGCGGAAAACGCCGTCGCCGTACAGCGCTACCTCGACGCCGGCGCAATCCTCCTCGGCAAGACCAACGTGCCCTTCATGAGCGCGGACCTGCAGAGCTACAACGCCGTCTACGGCACCACCAATAACCCCTGGGCCACGGACCGGACCTGCGGCGGTTCCTCCGGCGGTGCGGCCGCGGCACTGGCGGCCGGCCTCACGCCGCTGGAGGTCGGCTCCGACATCGGCGGCTCCATCCGCACGCCCAGTCACTTCAACGGCATCTTCGGCCACAAGACCAGCCACGGGCTCGTCAGCCTCCTGGGCCATATCCCCCCCGCTGAGGGTCTCCTCGCCGAGCCGGACCTCTCCGTTGCCGGCCCCCTTGCCACCAACGTGGCAGACCTTGCGCAGGCGCTGGACCTGCTCCTCGGGCCCGCCGCGGCGACCGCCGGCCCCTGCGCCGTTGGCCCCGCCCTGCCGGCGCCGCGTTTCGAGAACGCCCGCGAGCTGCGCGTGGCGGTCTGGGCCGACGATCCCTTCTGCCCCGTGCACCCCGCGATCCGCGAGCATGTCCTCGCCGCGGCGGACACCCTCGAGGGGCTCGGCGCGCGGGTGGACCGGGCGGCGCGGCCCGCCTTCGACCCCCGGGCGAACCACGAGAACTATACGATGCTGATGCTCTCGATCCTCGGCGCGGACATGCCCGCCGCGGTGCGCGAGCAGGCGCAGGCCGCTGTCGCCGCGGCCGCGCCCGAAGACATGAGCGAGCCGCTCCTGCAACTCCGCGGGATCGCCCTCTCACACCGGGACTGGCTGCGGGAAAACGAGCGCCGGACGCAGACCCGCCGCGCCTGGGCGCGCTTCTTCGGGGACTTCGACGTGCTGCTCTGCCCCTGCGCGCACGTGCCGGCGTTCCCGCACGACCAGAGCGAGCCGATGCAGGCACGCTCCCTGGAGGTCGATGGGGAGAGCCGGCCCTACACGGAGATCCTGCGCTGGGCCGGCCTGACACTGAACGCCTACCTGCCCGCCACGGCCGTGCCCCTCGGCACCACGGACGACGGCCTGCCCGTGGGCTGCCAGGTCGCCGGCCCCTTCCTGGGCGATCGCACGACACTCGCGGTGGCCGCGCTCCTGGAGCAGCACCACCGCGCCTTCGTGCCCCCGCCGGGCTACGCCGGCTAGCGGCACATCTGCCAGGACACAACACAGGCTTGTTTCCCGGAAAGTCGCTGCATTACTATCCCTGAAGGTCCGGCCGGTTACCCGCCGGGCGGGCCACCTACTAACGATAAGAGACCAAAGGGGTAATCTATGGCTGCGCCGTTTCGCAGAGTGCCGCTCGCAGTGGCTCTGTCCTTTCCGCTCGCCGCGCCCATCGCCGGCGCCCAGCAACTCGAAGAAGTGATCGTGACCGCGCAGAAGCGCGCCGAAAGCCTGCAGGACGTACCGATCTCCGTCTCTGCCATTCAGGGCGAGCAGATCCAGGATGCGGGTATCCCCAACATGGCGGCACTGGCGGACTACGTGCCCAACCTGCACATCGCCGATGCACCGGTGAACACCAACATCTACATGCGCGGCGTCGGCTCCGGCAACAACCAGGGCTTCGAGCAGTCCGTGGGCATGTACATCGACGGCGTCTACATGGGCCGCGGGCGCCAGTACCGCGCGGCCTTCCTCGACGTCGAGCGGGTGGAGGTGCTGCGCGGACCCCAGGGCACGCTCTTCGGCCGCAACACGGTGGCCGGCGCGGTCAATATCACCAGCGCCTCGCCGGAGATGGGCGAGGCGTTCAACGGCCAGCTCGCCGCCTCCTACGAGTCCAACGAGGGCGAACTCTACGAGGGCTATATCAGCGGCGCGCTGACGGACACGCTCGCGGCCCGCCTCGCCTTCAAGTCGCGCGAGACCGACGGCTACGCGCGCAACGCCTTCCTCGGCGAGAGCGAGGGCCGGATCGACGAGTTCACCTACCGCCTCACGCTGGCCTGGCAACCGACCGATGACCTCGACATCAATTTCAAGTACAGCAACTCGGACTACGAGCGCATCGGCGCCACCACCACCGGCAAGGTCTTCCTGACCGCGGACCAGCGCAACGAGCTGGTGCCCAACCGCTCCGCCTTCGCGGACACCGCCTACTCGATCATGGACATGTTCTTCCCCGAGTACGCGGACATCACGCAACAGGAATTCACCATCTACAAGGACAACGGCTACGGCCAGTCGCAGGCGGACGGGCTCGGCATCGGCATCAACCCGGACAGCAGCGAGAACGACATCGACAATGCGGTGCTCACGGTGAACTGGAACCTCGGCGGGCACACGCTGACGTCCGTGACCGGCTACTCCGAGTACCGCTACGTCGACGGCACCGACGTCGACTGGCTGCCGCTGCAGTTCATCCACCGCGATGACGACCAGCGCTTCGAGCAGTGGAGCCAGGAGCTGCGCATTACCTCACCGGGCGGCGAGTTCTTCGACTACGTCGCCGGCTTCTACTACGATACCTCGGACCTGGACTTCGACCGCCGGGTGACCCTGGACACGAACTTCGACGGGCTGTTCCCGCAGTTCCTGTCCAACGTGCTGTCCGGCGGGGCGATTCCGCCGGAGGCATTGCCGCAGAACCTGCTCGCCGTGCAGACCGGTGGCGCCTACGGCCCGAACCAGATCGCCCGCAACCGCTTCTACCAGCTGGAATCGGAGTCCTGGGCCCTGTTCGGCCAGGGCACCTTCAACTTCACCGACCGCCTGCGCCTCACCGTGGGCGTGCGCTACACGGAAGAAACCAAGGATGTGATCAGCCGGCAGTTCACCTCGGACAGCAATACCGGCCTGGGCACTCCCAGCGACAGCTACTTCCTCGCCCTGATCCAGGCAACGAGCTTCAACGCCTATCGCTACAACTATGACGAGGACCGGGAAACGGATGCCCTTCTTCCCTCCTTCAACCTGCAGTGGGACGTGGGTGAGGACTCCATGCTTTACGCCAGCTTCTCGCAGGGCTTCAAGAGCGGCGGCTTCACCGCAGCGGATGACGGCGAACCGGGGGACCTTGACCAGGGGTCCTTCCCCTGCGCCCCCAACCCGGACTTCAGCGTCGACGTGGCGAGCTGTTACGACCCCACCAACCCGAACGACGACTTCGAATTCGACGACGAGGAGGTGGACGCCTACGAGATCGGCGGCAAGCACACGCTGCTGGATGGCGCCATGCGCTTCAACTGGGCGCTGTTCTACACGGAATACAGCGACCTGCAGACGGCCGTTTTCGAGGGCCTGGGCTTCAACGTGAAGAACGCGGCCAGCTCCGAGGTCCTGGGCCTCGAGGTGGACAGCATGTGGCAGGCCACGGACGCCCTGCGCCTGGGCCTCAATTTCGCGTGGCTCGACGCCAGCTACGACGAGTTTGCCGACGGCCCCTGCACCGCCATCCAGATCGATGCCGACCCCTTCTGCGGCAGCCCCCTGGGCGTGAGCGAGAACGATCTCTCCGGCGAACCGACGCTCTACGCCTCGGACTACAGCGCCTCGTTCCTGTTCGACTACGTACGCCCGATCGGCGGCGTCGAGTTCTTCATGAGCGGCGAAGCCAACTACCGGGACGAGTTCAACTCGGCGGGGGACAACGATCCGCTCGACGTGATCGATTCCTACACCAAGGTGAACCTGCGCCTCGGCGTGCGCGGCGACTGGTGGGAGCTCATGGCCTACGGCCGCAATATCTTCGACGAAGAGGTGTACATGCAGAGCTTCGACATCCCGGTGCTGGTGGGCTCCCACGCCCAGTACCTCGAGGAGGGCCAGATCTGGGGCGCGAGGCTCACCGCGCGCTTCTGACGTGGGCGGATGAATGAAAAGGCCCACCATAGCTGGCGGGCCTTTTTGGCACTTCGCAACTTCCCGGGGCGGGGGGGGGGGGGGGGGGGAAAAAGCAACCCCACCCCACCCCCCCCCCCCCCCCTCCCCCCCCACCCCCCCCCCCCCCCCCCCCCCCCCCCCCCCCCCCCCCACCCC